>JBAXGE010000051.1:0-13756 GCA_037139555.1 Phycisphaerae bacterium | reverse complement strand
CACCACGGCCCCGGCCAGCCAACCCCACGTGCCCGTGGCGCAAGGCTAAAATACCCTAGTTAATCAGGAGTCGTCATGGCCATACAACCCGTGCATACCGAAAGTGTTTATCAAGGTCGGTTCGTGGAACTGGTCGTTCATACCCTGCGGACGCGTTCAGGTAAAGAATATAAAAAAGAAGTCCTGCAGCACCCTGGGGCGGTGATTATTCTGCCCGTGGCGCCCGATGGACGCATCGTGTTTATTCGGAATCAACGTGTGTCCGTCCACGAAGAACTGCTGGAGTTGCCGGCGGGAACGCTGGAACGCGGGGAAGATCCCGCGCTATGTGCGGGCCGCGAGTTAATCGAAGAGACAGGCTATCATGCCGGCAAAATTGAAAGCTTGGGCTGGTTTTATACTTCGCCGGGGATTTTATCCGAGAAGATGTATGTGTTCGTAGCCACGGACATTGTGGCCGGTGCGCAGGAACTGGAAGATTACGAAGAGATCAAAGTGGAATTATTCACCCGCCCGGAAATCGAGCGTATGCTGTTGGATAATACCATCCGCGATGCCAAGACCATCGCCACATTGCACAAGTATTGGCTAAAAGGGCGCTGATCATGGGCTGGGAAACCCGCGATTATCATCCGCAGGAACCGCGAGACCTCACGCAACATCCGGTCTGGCGCTGGGTGTTGGGGTCGGTCCCACTGGGGACCTATGCGCGCATCCGTGTGCGCGTGCATGCGGCCCTGATCTGGTGGATGGCCATCCAATTATTGATGACGATGTCGGTCAACGGGATGCGTCTGGCCGATGCGCTGGCGAGTGTGGTGGTCTTGTTTGTTAGCGTATTGCTGCATGAGTTCGGTCATTGCTGGGGAGCCCGCACCATGGGTGGTGAGGCCGACGATATTCTGATGTGGCCCTTGGGCGGATTAGCCAGCGTGCATCATCCGCATAAACCGCTGGCCGCATTGGTGACCGTCATCAGTGGACCGGCAGTCAGTGCGGCGCTCGCGATTCTGGCGGGGATCGCGCTGCTGGCACTGGGTGGAGGTTATTTCGCCCTGCCCCTCAATCCCATCACGCTGTTCAGTGGCGGGATTCGGCTGGACTTGGCCAGTTACAATCTGGTTAGCACCAGTTGGACGGCCTGGGGCCTGTGGTGGATTTTTCTGGTGAATTGGTCGCTGCTGTTCTTTAATCTGCTGCCGATATTTCCCATGGATGGTGGCCGACTGGTGCAGGCGCTGCTGTGGAAACCCCTGGGGTATCACCGCGCCACGCTCAGCGCCTGTGTGCTGGGCATGATCGGCGCGGGGTGCCTGGGTTTGATTGGATTAATTATGGGGATGTTTTTTCTGGTCTTCATCGCGGTGTTCACGTTCATGTCCGCCTATCAGATCAAACGCCAGACGGAATACGAAGGAGTGGGCGGGATCAGTTACAGCCCGGAGTACAATCCGCGCCCGGTTACGCGCGGGAATTGGCTGAAAAAGAAACAGAAAGAAGCGCAGGAACGGGCCAAAGAACAGGCCCAGGTGGATGCCATCCTGCGCAAAGTTTCGGAAAAAGGCCTGCATTCCCTGACCTGGTGGGAAAAACGCACATTGCGCCAGGCCACCCAACGGCAACAACGTGAAGAGCAGGAATAGTGCCCGGCACTCACACCCGAATTTGTCCCGACCCGGTCACAACCCATTTATAGGTGCACAAATCCGCCGCGCCCATCGGACCGCGCGAGTGCAGTTTATCGGTGGAAATACCAATTTCCGCGCCCAGTCCATATTCCTGCCCATCGGCAAACCGCGTGGAAGTATTCACCATCACGCTGGCCGAATCCACTTCCGTTGTAAAGCGTTCGGCGGCCGCCAGATCCTGCGTGATAATCGCGTCAGTGTGCTGACTGCTGTACGTGTTGATGTGGGTAATCGCCTCGGTTAGCGACGTCACCACCTTCACCGCGTAAATGTAATCAAGGAACTCTGCGCCCCAGTCGCTATCCGTTGCGGGAGTAGCAGTGGGCAGATATTTCAGCGCCCGGGCATCGCAGCGTAATTCCACTTTGCGTTCCGCAAGTAACGCCGCCACACGCGGCAGAAATGTCGCCGCGACAGATTCATGTACCAACAGGCATTCCGCCGTGTTACACAAACTCACGCCATCGGCTTTGGCCGAGACCGCAATCCGTTCGGCCATCGCCAGATCGGCGCCAGCGTCCACATACACGTGGCAAACCCCGCGATAATGTTTGATAACGGGCACTGTTGCACTGGCAGTAACGGCCCGGATCAGGCCTTCGCCGCCGCGCGGAATCAGCAAATCAATATACCCCGTGGCCGTGGCCATGGCAGTCACCGCGGCCCGGTCGGTGGTGGTAATCACCTGCACCGCCGCTGCGGGTACACCGGCCTGAGGCAGCGCCTGGCCAATAATCTGCGCCAGCGCCGCATTCGTACGGATGGACTCTTTGCCCCCCCGCAATAGACAGGCATTGCCGGACTTCAGGCACAAAGCCGCGGCATCAATGGTCACATTAGGCCGGGATTCAAAGATAATTCCCACCACGCCCAGCGGGACCCGGCGTTTTTCGATGCGCAGGCCGTTGGGCCGGTTATAACCCGCCAGCGTCTCGCCGACCGGGTCAGTCTGGGCGGCGACCGCGCGCACACCCTCGGTCATCTGGGCATATTTTTTCTCGGTCAAGGTCAGTCGGGCCAGCATCGGGCCGGCCAGACCGTCGCGCTGGGCCTGGGCCAGATCTTCGGCATTGGCCTGCATCACCACGGCCCGTTGGGCATCGAGTGCATCGGCCAATGCGTACAAAGCCGCATTGCGCGCCGCTCCGGTCATGGTCACCAGATGCCGCGCCGCCTGACGGGCCGCCACCGCGAGGGCAATAATTTCATCCTGCAGACTCATAGCACACTCCAACAAGGACCCTGGTGCCATGGATTATAGCGATTTCCACCCCGGGCTACAGCCCCCGGGCAGGAGAAATGAGCACAGCCGCCTTTTCGCGGCTAAAAACCCCCACACAGGCCCGCAGGGATGCAGAACCGGGGTGTTATCGGTTATATTATGAGCAACTTTATGGGAGCTTTTGCCATGAGTACGAAATTGGTCGGCGAATTGGTCGTTAAGGCAGAACAACGCTTTGCTATTGTGGCGGCGGAGTTCAATGAATTCATCACCCAGCGTCTGCTGGCCAGTGCGACTGAAGCGGTGGTCCGTCACGGCGGCAAGGCCGAACAGATTACCACCATCTGGGTGCCCGGCTGTTTCGAGATTCCCACGATTGCGATGCAATTGGCCCAAAGCAAGAAATTCACCGCCGTAATCTGTCTGGGTTGCGTGGTCCGTGGCCAGACCGACCATTACGACTATGTCGCCCAACAGGTCGCCCGTGGCGTGGGCGAGATCGGTCCCAAGACCGGCGTGCCGACGATTTTTGGCGTCATCACCGCCGATACCGTCGAACAGGCCATTGACCGCGCCGGGCTCAAGAGTGGTAACACCGGTTGGAATGCCATGTGTGCCGCGGTAGCCATGGCCAACCTGACCAGCCAAATCAGCAAACTTTAATTCGTAGCAGGACGTTGTAGTGCCTATGATCCCCCCGCGCAGCCAAGCCCGCCGCATCGCGTTACAAGCTCTGTATCAACTGGATGTGCAGGGTGACGATTTTATGGACCTGCATCTGGTCGCCTTTCTGGCCGAAAGCCACGAAGAGACCGCCATGCGCGAACTGGCCCTGACCATGATCCGCGGGGCGTGGTACTTCCACAGCCATGCGGACGTATGGGTCGGCCGGCTGAGCGCCGAGTGGACCGTGGCCCGCATGCCGGTGGTGGACCGCAGTATTCTGCGGCTGGCCGTTTGGGAACTGGTCCATGGCAAGGACGTGCCGCCCAAGGTGGTACTGGACGAAGCCATCGACATGGCCCGCGAATTTTCGACCGCCGAAAGCCCGGCCTTCATCAATGGCATTCTGGACGCAGTCTACAAAGAACATTTGGCCCTCACGCAGGCAAACTAAGCCATGGCGTTTGAATTCCTGAAAAAAGCTCTGGGTGTGGCCGGTTCGGTGGTGGGGAAATCCGTCGAAAAGCTGGCCGAAGGGTTGACCAAAACCCGGCAGGTCTTTGTCGGTTCCCTGCGCTCACTGTTGCGCGGCCGACAGTTGGATGAACAACTGCTCAAGGAACTGGAGCAACGGCTGATCACTTCGGATCTGGGCGTGCAGGCCGCCAAGACCATCATGCACGATGTGAACGAGGCGTTTAAGAAACACGAAATCACCTCCGGCGATCAGGTGCTGGACTTCCTTAAGCTCCGCATGAAAACGTACTGGCCACCCGAAAGCCGGACGCTGAACATGGCCCCCACCGGGCCGACTGTGATTCTGGTCACCGGCATCAACGGCGCAGGCAAGACCACCAGCATCGCCAAGTTAGCCCAGCGTCTGAAAGAAGACGGCAAGTCGGTCATGGTCGCGGCATGTGATACCTTCCGCGCCGCGGCGGTGGAACAACTTACCATCTGGGCCCAGCGCGTGGATGTGCCGATTATCAAACATCAAATGGGCTCCGACCCTGCTGCCGTGGCGTTTGACGCCTGTTCGGCGGCGCTGGCGCGGAATATCGATATCCTGATCGTGGACACCGCCGGGCGATTGCATACGCAGGACCACCTGATGCGGGAACTGGGCAAGATTCGCAAGGTCATCGAAAAGAAAATCCCCGGCGCACCCCACGAAGTGTTGCTGGTCCTCGACGCCACCACCGGCCAAAACGCCATCCGTCAGGCGCAGGAATTCCAAAAGACCGTCGCGGTCACCGGTATTTTCCTGGCCAAACTCGACGGCACCGCCAAGGGTGGCATCGTGGTGGCCATCCGCAACCAACTGGGCCTGCCGGTCAAGTTTGTCGGCCTGGGTGAAAAACCCACGGACATCGAACCCTTCGATCCCGAAGCCTTTGTGGAAGCCCTGTTCGCAGAAGACGACCCCGCACCAGCGGTCAAGTAATCACAAACCCGAAACCGCAACGACCCATATACAACGCAACTCCGCGCGTGCGGGAACACAGTGTCCACGTCAGACCCAGCGATCTAAATTTACAGCCCGGCGCGTAGCTGGCGTTCGGCTTCCACCCAGTCATCATGGGGGTTGCCGGGCGCGCGATTGCGGGCGATGTAAATTTCATAGGCCCGCTGGGCGATCCGGTCATGGGTAATTTCCCGGGGCGCAGGTGCAGCCGGGCTGGTGAGGATCGGTGCCGGGGCAACTTTGGCCTTGGACTTGGCGACGCCCGCACCTTTGGCAGTGGTGGCAGTCACTTTGCTCAAGCTGCGGGGTTTACGCACGGCAGCCTTGGGGGTCACTACTTCAACGGTCGTTTTCTTTTTAGCCATAATTTAGACTCCTTTAACAACCCATTAGCTTCACGCGCGAGCGTTAATACCCGGCCAAGCCGGGGTTGGTATCTCATGAAGTTGTTGGGGCTATTTTACCACGTTTGTCGAACCAAGCGATTCGTCCACAAAAGCGTAGCATCGTTCCGCTCGCCATGTGCGTATTGTCCGAGTGCAGACCGGGAATGTCAAGACAATTCCGCGCGGAGATAATTATGGCTTTTCGAGCGTGCTCAGGGCGGTATACATATCACCATCGCGAACCTGGACCACCACCATACGCACAAACGGGGCTGCTTTGCACGCCCGCAGCAGACCGTTAATCCGAGCCGAGGATTTGGGATTGGCTGGCTCAATAATCACCACGGGCAGTTGATAACGCTGGGAAATGGTTTCGGCAGTAGCCAAAGGCCCCTGCCAGGCTTGCGCCCCACGGTCGTTATCTTTCTGCACGCCCGGCGGTAGTGGCACCGGGCCAAGCAGCCCCACGGCGCCACCAATCCCCCATTGATCCATACGGTGAAAATCATTGCCCTCGGCGGCGATAATCAAGCCCCCGCCCGTCATACCATTGAGATTGGACAGATAGCGTTCTTCCACCGGACCACTCCACGCCGAAGCGGCGGGACAAATCACGGAGTTGATCACACTATTATCCAACGCCGGGCGCAGCTCCTGCCAGCGTTTGGCGATCGGTTCGAGTTGTAATTGGGCAGGCGGCCAGATCATCACCCCAATGCGGGCGCCCACCACGGCGGCATCCTGCGAATAGGTTTGCAGACGTTCGGTCAGCATCAGGGAATCAACCCGCAAGTCCAGGCACAAATAGACGGTATCAACCTTGTAATCTTTGATCGCGACCCAGTCAATTTTGCGCCCGATCGGCGGCATCGGAATCGCAAGGCCCAGCAGCGGACGGTGTGTTCCGGTGATGGTCGGCGCGGTGCTGGGTTGGGTCGGGGGACTGTCGGGCTCACAGCCCATCAGGCCAATGGCGATCAGAAGCAATGCTAACGCCCAAACACTACGCATGACCAAAACCCCTATTAACGAATTCACCCGGCATTCTACCCGAATGTAGCCAAATCCAGTGCAAACGAAACACAGACCCGACCACGAAAATTTCCGGACCCGCATAGCCTAACACAGGTTCGAGCTTTTGACGATAGCCCACGCCATAAAAACAGTGTTTGCCCTCGCCTTAATGATAACCTGATTTTTATGCCTTTTTATCATTTTAGATATTTTCCCCCCGCCACTGGTCAAACAGCACGTTAATACTACAATTAGGCAATTATGCCCGTCCGACGGACTCGACCCGAGCCGTCAATGCGTAGCGCCGGTTCGGTGGTTCACCCCTACCAATTGGCATGGGCGACATGATTTAGGGTACAACCAATATCCTTTTTGACAGGAATTGAAGCTGTGACGACCGTTCTCGATGATAAGTCCTCCAAAATCGAACCTTCGCCCTCACAACTCCTCGACTGGTACCGCCAGATGCTGGAAATCCGCCAGTTCGAGTTGCGCTGTGCCCAAAGCTATCAACAACAAAAAGTTGGCGGTTTCTGCCACCTCTACGTCGGCCAGGAAGCCGTCGCGGTGGGTAGTATCGCGGCCACCCGGCCCCACGACTACATCATCACCGCTTACCGCGACCATGGCCACGCCATCGCGCGGCAGATGCTCATGGCGCCGATGTTTGGCGAACTGTATGGCAAAGCCATGGGCTGTAGCCATGGCAAGGGCGGTTCGATGCACTTTTTCGACAAGTCCAAGCACTTCTACGGCGGGCACGCCATCGTCGGCGGGCATATCCCGCTGGCCGTGGGCATGGGCTGGGCCATCAAATACCGCAAGGAAGACCGCGTGGCGCTGTGCTATTTTGGTGATGGCGCCATCAATCAGGGCACCTTCCATGAGGCTCTGAACCTGGCCGGTCTGCACAAACTGCCGTGTATTTTCCTGGTGGAGAATAACGGTTATGGCATGGGAACCCAAGTCGGTCGCGCCTCGGCCGTTAAAGACCTGAAGCTGCGCACCGAAGATGCCTATGGCATCCAAGGCAAAGAAGTGGACGGTATGGATTGTATCGCCATGTACAAAATGACCTCCGCGGCGGTGGATTATTGCCGGTCGGGTCAGGGCTCGATCTTCCTTGAAGTCAAAACCTACCGTTATCGCGGCCATTCCATGTCCGACCCACAGAAATACCGCACCAAGGAAGAAGTCTCCCATTATCAGGAACACGACCCCATCGGCCGGCTGGAAAAGCTGCTGAAGGAAAAGGGCGCGCTGGATGAGGCCAAGGTCCAGCAGATCCACCAGGAAATCCACCAGCAAGTGGAAGCGGCCCATATCGAGGCGGATGCGGCCCCCTATCCCACCAGTGAGGATATCTGGCGCGATGTTTACGCCGATCCGTTTGGCCCATATCTGGGCCCCAAGGCCCCGCCATCCTGAGGCTGCTGTGTGCGTTTGCCAGTGACTACTTTGCGGTCGTAATATGACCACCCCGAAAGGATTGCCAACATGCCCGTGATTCAGATGCGAGAGGCCATTAACCAGGCCATGTGCGAAGAGATGCAGCGTGATCCCGATGTGTTCCTCATCGGCGAAGAAGTCGCCGAATATGACGGCGCCTATAAAGTCAGTCAGGGCATGCTGGCCAAGTTCGGCCCGCAGCGCGTGGTGGATGCCCCCATTTCCGAAGGCGGCTTTGCCGGTCTGGGGATCGGTGCGGCCATGGTCGGCATGCGCCCCATCGTGGAATTTATGACCTTCAGCTTTTCACTGGTCTGCTTCGATCAGGTGGTCAACAACGCCCCCAAGATGTTCCACATGTCCGGCGGGCAGATTAATGTCCCCATCGTGTTCCGCGGTATCTCCGGCCCCGGCCAGCAACTGGCCGCCACGCACAGTTGGTCGGTGGAAGCGCTCTACACCCACGTCCCCGGCCTGAAGGTCGTGGTCCCCACCACCCCGTACGATGCCAAAGGTCTGCTCAAGACCGCCATCCGCGATAATGACCCGGTCATCTTCCTCGAAAATGAAGCCCTCTACGGCAATCGTGGTGAAGTGCCGGAAGGTGACTACACCATTCCGTTCGGCAAGGCCGATATCAAACGCGAAGGCACTGATTGCACCATTATCGCCTGGGGCCAAGGGTGCCTCTTGGCACTGGCGGCGGCGGATGAATTGGAAAAGACCAACGGCATCAGTGTCGAGGTCATTGACCCGCGCACGCTCCGACCGCTGGATTTGGATACGATCATCAAATCGGTGCGCAAGACCGGCTATTGCGTGACAGTGGAAACCGGCTATCCGACCTGTGGCATCGGCGCCGAATTGGCCGCGCTGATTCACGAACATTGCTTTGAAGATTTGGACAACCATGTGCAGCGCGTGGCGTCGCTCGATGTGCCCATCCCCTACAGCAAACCAATGCTGCAGGAAGTCGTCCCCGGCGTGGGGCGGGTAATCGCGGCCGTGAAGCGGGCCATGTACGTCGAAGCGTAAGAACATTCTTTCCTCATCACCCCCTGAAGCCAACCCTCTGGTTGGCTTTTTTATGCGCCGGACGGAACCGATCACGGAGCGCCAAGCGGACCATTTCCCGTTATACTGCACCCGTTTTCATAGACAAGGAAATGCACGATGCTGACAGAAATGGTCAAGGATTTCAGCCTGTGGGCAATTGATACCGGCGGCTATACCGGCGCGGCGTTCATGATGGCGCTGGAAAGCATGATCGCACCCGTGCCCAGCGAGGTGGTTATGCCCCCGCTGGGTATGCGGCTGCATCCTGGCATAGATGGCGTGGTGCGCTTCACCTGGGCCGGTGCTATTGTGGCCACCTCCATCGGCAGTCTGATCGGATCATTGATTTCCTACTATCTGGGCATGCTGGGTGGTAAACCGCTGGTCATGAAGGTGGGCAAGTACCTGCTGCTCAATGAGGAACATCTGGACCTGACCACCAAGTGGTTTGACCGGCATGGATCGTTAACGGTCTTTGTCTGTCGGTTTATTCCGGTCGTACGGCATTTCATCTCCATCCCCGCCGGCATGGCGCGGATGAACCTGCTGAAATTTTGCATCTATACCGTCATCGGCGCCACGATGTGGAATACCTTTTTACTGTGGCTGGGCTATAAACTGGCGGAACATTGGGACACCATCCTGAAATACCGCGGCCCCATTGATGTGGCGATTGTCATCGGTCTGGCCGGCGCGGTTGCAGCCTGGTACTGGATGCATTTACGTAAGCCCAAGGGCACACCGAAGGCCTAAGTATTGGTTGCCCTCGTAGCGGAGCATGTTATACTTGCGCCCGTCCTGCAATTCCGCTTGCCGAGGTAGTGCCATGTGTATCCGCCCCCGCCGCGCTTATATTTCCCTCTCGCTGGGTGCGTGGATCATTATCGGCATAGCCCTGGTTTCCACATTGGTGGTGCTATGCTGGCCAATCCCGCAGCGCCGCGGGCTGGAATTCTGGGTCTTCTCGCGCACCCACGCCGATTTTTACACCCCGGTCATTGCCGATTGGAACCGCAGCGCCCCCGCCGACGGCGTGCCGGAGGTGAACCTGCTGAATATCAGTTCCGATGCCCTGTGCCGGCGGGCCATGTCAGGCTTTTTGTCCAACACCCCGCTCGCCGACATGATGGAAATTGAGCGTTCGCAAATCGGCCAGTTTTTCTCCGGGCCGGTCAATGACATCGGCTTTACCGATCTGACCGACCGACTGCATAAGGAAGGCATTGATACGGCCCTGAACGAGCCATCGTTCGGGCCCTGGACCTCGCGCGGGCGGGTGTATGGCCTGCCCCACGATGTGCATCCCGTCATGCTGGCGTATCGAGCGGATCTGGTCGAGGCGGCTGGGATTGATATCAACCAAATCGAAACGTGGGACGACTTTGCCCGCATCATGAAGCCCATGATTCAGGATTTTGACGGCGACGGGCGGCCGGACCGGTATCTGCTGAATCTCTGGTATACCAATCCCGACTCGGTCGAAATGATGATCCTGCAGGCCGGGGGGAATTTCTTTGATGCCCAGGACCGGCTGGTCGTGGCCTCGGAAACCAATGCCCGGGTGCTGGCTACGTTGGTAAGCTGGTGTGAGGGCCCCAACCGGATCGCCGCCGATACGCCGGAGTTTTCCGCCTCGGGTAATGAATTGCGGCTGAAGGGGTTTGTGGTCTGTTCACTCATGCCCGACTGGCTCGCCGGGGTTTGGAAGTCAGACCTGCCCAAACTCGGAGGCAAGATTAAACTTCGGCCCCTGCCCACCTGGACCAAAGGGGGCTGTCAAACCTCGGTCTGGGGTGGGACAATGCTGGGCATCCCCAAGAATACAAAGGATTTTTCCGCCGCATGGAACTTTGTCCAGCGTATTTATCTGTCGGAATCCGTGGCCAAGCAGCTTTACCAGACCACGACCATCATCTCGCCGGTGAAGGCCCTGTGGAAATCCGACTTTTACGATGTGCCCGAACCGTATTTCTCCGGCCAGGCCCCCGGGCGTTTGTATATCAATCTGGCGCCACAGGTCCCCCGCCGCAATAGCTCCCCGTATAACACGCTGGCCAAGCAGCGCGTGCTCGATGCCACAATCGCACTGCGGCAGTGGGCGGTGGCGAATAAAACCTACGAGCGCACCGCACTGGAACCAGTGGCCCAAAAACTGCTGCAGGAAGCCCAGGCCCAAGTGCAACGGCAAATGAACCGCAATACTTTTCTTACCCCCGGGGAGGCCCGCTGATGCGTTGTCGCCTCTCGCCCAAGACCGCCCCCTATGTGTTCATCGCCCCGTTTATACTGGTGTTTTGCATCTTTACAGCGTATCCGCTGATTCAATCCATGTTTCTCTCGGCCACGCAAACCTATGGCCCCAAGTCCAGCACGTTCGTCGGCATGGCCAACTTCCAATACCTGCTGGCCGATCCGTTCTTTTGGAAAGCCCTGAAAAACACCGCTATTTTTGCCGCCGCGAGTGTGTTTATCCAACTCCCCTGTGCACTGGGGCTGGCGCTGCTGCTCAACCGGTCTGATCTCAAGGGCCGGGCCTTTATGCGGTTGGTTTTCTTTTCCCCCTCATTGGTCGGGCTGGTTTTTGTGGCGATTATTTTCGGACTGATTTTCGAAAAACGCACCGGCCTCCTCAATGTCACCGCCCACCGGCTGATGCCCACGTTCAATATCGATTTCCCGTGGTTGCAGGAATATGTCATGCCCGCGCTGATCATCGCGTCCCTGTGGATGTATGTCGGCTTCAATATGGTCTACTTTCTCGCCGCGCTTCAGAACGTCAGTAAAGACCTGCTGGAAGCCGCGGCAGTGGACGGCGCCGGTCCGTGGCACCGCTTTTGGCATATCACCGTTCCCGCCATCCGGCCCGTGGCCACCTTCGTGGTGCTGCTGTCGCTGATCGGTTCGTTCCAGTTATTTGAACTGCCCTATATTCTGCTGGGCAATTCCGCAGGCCCGGAGAATCAGGGCCTGACGGTAGTGATGTACCTGTATCAGACCGGATTTGAAATCGGGGATCTGGGTTACGCGTCGGCGATTGGGTGGTTGATAGCCATTCTGCTAGGCGTGTTTGCTGTAACCCAACGTCTATTGGCCAAGGGGGAGGAATAAGCTATGAAAAAAATCCTCCCCTATAGCGTGCTGCTGATTCTGGCACTGGTGACGTTGGTACCTTTTGCATATCTGCTGTGCGCCTCGGTGAAAACCAACGACGATTTTTTCTCCGCGCTATTTTTACCCGCCGGCGATGGCTTACTGGGGATTGCCTGGGATCATATCACCGTGGGGCACTATGCCCGTTTATTCACCCAGATGAGCTTTTTTCGGCACATCGTCAATTCGTTCTTTTTCGCCTCGGTTATCTCGGTACTAGCCACGCTCTGTTGTGCCATGGGGGGTTATGCCCTCGCCAAGTTCCGGTTCCAAGGCCGGGCCATGGTCACCAATCTGGTGCTGATCGCGCTGATTATCCCCGGGGCGTTATTATTGGCACCGTCGTACCAATTGTTGTTCCGGCTGGGCTTACTCGATACGCTAGCAGGAATGATTTTACCCGCTCTGGCCCCCGCCTTTGGAGTCTACCTGTTCCGGCAGGCCATGATTTCCTCGGTACCCAATGAATTGCTGGAAGCCGCCCGCATTGATGGTTGTGGTGAGGTGCACTTGTTCTTCAGTATCGTACTGCCGTTGGTCCGGCCTATGCTGGGCGCTTTTTTACTGATCACTTTTTTGGGGACGTGGAACAACTTCATCGGTCCGCAAATCGTACTGCAAACCCCCGAACGATTCCCCCTGGCAGTGGCCGTAGCGCAACTGCGCGGCGTCTACAGTCAGGATTACGGCCTGATCATGGCGGGAACCATGATCTCGATCGTGCCGGTGCTGGGACTGTTCCTGCTGCTGCAAAAAGAATTCATCGCCGGACTGACTTCGGGCGCGGTCAAAGGGTAATCGGTCGGTAAAAAACGGTTCATCCGGTATTTCCGGGAAACGGCCTTCGCCCCACAGGGGCGGAATTTACCAAGCCCAGGGCAACGCCCTGGGCTTGGGTGCGACCCGCCTTGGGTGCTCTGAAAGAGCACGATTTACCTTTATAAATGGTGCTCCTACAGAGCACTGCACGGGGGTGGGACACGGTTACCCAGGGCGTTGCCCTGGGCTATAGAAATATTGCCCCGTTGGGGCAGAATACGCAAAGCTCCCCGGAAATACCGGATGTGCTTAAAAAAACGGACGGCCCGCGCGGGACCGTCCGTAGGAAGTCAGATAAGTGACGCGAACGGTTACCCGTTCCGCTTGCGGCGGCGCAGGAGCAGACCAGCGGTTCCAATCCCCAATAGGCTCAGGGTGCCGGGTTCGGGAATGTATTGCACCAACATATCCTAGTTGCCCGCGCTGAGCAGTGTACCACTATTGAGCGCCATCAAATTAAAGCTGGGCTTAGGATGGACAATGCCGTTATTGCTGACCGTATCGAGGTAGGTCTGCGCCAGCGCCAAAGTACCCGCACGGGTTTCTGAATTAAACATCACCTGACCGGTATAAACATTCAGCGGGTTGGCGAGGATTCCCGTATAATTTCCCAAACCGCCACTTGGAGCGCGGCCGCCTTCATAGGATCGGTAATGGGGACGTCGAAATCAGGTAAGAAATGCCCGATGAGGATGTTGAGGCGATTGGCCTTCACGACCCCCATACCGCCGATATTGGTCGTGCCCTGGCTGAGGGGTGCGGTGGTATAGAAATAAGCGGTATTGCCACTGACAAACTCACGCGGTTCAGCGCAGAAGGCGATGAAAGTGGAGGTAGAACTGTC
>JBAXGE010000050.1:0-13803 GCA_037139555.1 Phycisphaerae bacterium | reverse complement strand
CTGGCCATCATCGTGAGCGCGGGCTTTTACATGGGCTGGTTCGGTTTTTCCACCCGCGACAGCAAGGGCGCATCCAGTGTCACCGTATCGGTGAACAAGGGCCAGATCAAAGAAAACAACGCCCAGGTAGTGGAAAAGGTTCAGGACCTGACCCGGAAAACTGTGGACAAGGCCGAAGACCTGACCCAAAAGACCGTGGATGGGGCGCGTGACCTCGGCCAAAAAGCCGTGGACCTGCTCCCCGCCACCACGACCAGCACCACCCAGAAGGCGCCGGAGTAAATCCCCGCGCTCGAACCCAAGGAGTAATTTATGAATCCGCAACGAATCGGCGGCATCGTCCTGCTGGTAGCCGGGGTCACCCTCTTGATCTTCGGCATGAACGCGTCGCATTCGGCGGCGGATCGGTGGAGTAACTTTTTCACCGGTCACTTCACCGATGCCACGACGTGGTACATCCTGGGTGGAGTCGCACTGGGAGTGGTCGGTCTGATCGTGACCATGTTCGCAGGGCGCAAGGCGATGTAGCAAGCCTTTACCCGCACGGAGCGGGTGCAGCGGTGGTTCGGACGTGTGTCCGACCCCATGATTTCAGTCCTCCGTAAGCATGACTTCGAGTCCGGGCCCGGTAGTCCCCTTCGGAGTCCGTTTTGAAAGGAATCAGTTATGAAGATTTTTACTCTATCCGTGTTTTGTTTGGTCGCGGGTGTCGCCAGTCTGCCACTGCTGACCGGGTGCAATACCGCACCCAGTACCGTGGAAGGCAAAGCCGACATCGAACAGGAATGTTCCGTCGCGCTGGCCAAGGCCAAAGTGAACGACCCCACTCTGACGCCGGTCTTCAATCAGGCCGCCGGCTACGCCATCTTTCCCTCGATTGGGAAAGGGGCTATCGGTGTGGGTGGGGCTTATGGCAAAGGCGTGCTTTATGAACGCGGCTTTGCGGTAGGCTTCTGCGATATCAGCCAGGGCTCCATCGGCTTCCAGCTCGGAGGTCAGGCCTACACCGAGATCATCTGCTTTGAAACCCGTCAGGCCGTGGAAATTTTCAAACAGGGCAACTTCCGCTTTGATGCTCAGGCTACCGCCGTGGCGCTCAAATCGGGCGCTGGTGCCAACGCCAAGTACACCAGCAACGTGGTGGTGTTCACCATGGATGAAGCCGGGCTGATGTATGAAGCCTCGGTGGGCGGACAACAGTTTACATATCAGGCCAAATAACCGTCGGCCCGCGCCGCCGGGAACCTAATTTCCCGGCGGCTTCGGAACGACCTTACCCAAGGAGTTGACCATGAATAAACCTACCGTCCTGATCTGTGCCGCAATGCTGATCCTGATCAGCCTGATGAGTCTGTCCGGGTGTAATACCTGGGACGGCGCCGGCAAAGATGTCGAAAGCGCGGGCAAGGGCATGCAGAAAGACTGATGCCCCGCGTCCGAAGCTTGTGTCTGTTTCCAATGTCCGGGGCAAATCATGTTGGTTTGCCCGATTTCCAGTTCTCTTTTTGGAGTAATACCATGAGAACCTCAGTTCTGCGTAATGTGGCCCTGTCCCTGTCCCTGATGATTCCCCTCGCCTTCGCCGTGGGTTGCTCTCAGAGCGGCCAGGCGGGTGGCACTTCCCGCGAAGTCTCGCATACCGAAAGCGACAGCACCGGCTGGTTCGGTGGCCGGACCCATGCCGTGAACACCGTCTACAAGAACTCTGACGGCAGCACCAGCATCGAAACCGAAAACACGACCGTCAAGGGTAACACCACCACGATCGTGCGCGAGAAGAAGACCACCTTCCTCAATGGCGCCGTCAAGACCGACAGCGAAACCCGCACCATTGTCACCGGCACCGACAACGTGCAACGCGAATCCAAGACCACGAACTCGAACTAAATCGTGCGTCGGCTACGCGGCTAACTTTGGGCCGGCGGTCCCTGACCGTCGGCCCTTTAGCGCGCGCCGAACCAACTGTTTTTTACCGGGAGTACCGCTATGCAGGGCAACAAAAAATTGATCGTAACCCTCAACACCCTCTTGGCGGATGAACTCTCCGCCATCAACCAATATGTGGTCCATGCCGAAATGTGCGAAAATTGGGGCTATCCGCAATTGCACAAACATCTGTCCCATGTGGCCCACGAGGAAATGCACCACGCCCACTGGTTGATCCAGCGCATTATTTTTCTCGACGGCGTGCCCATTGTCTCCAAGCTCAACCCCCTGCAGATCGGCAAGAACGTCACCGAGATCATCCATAACGACCAGTCCGATGAAATGGAGGCCGTGCATGCCTACAACGCCGCCATCCGGCTGGCCCGCGAGGTTGGTGATGAAGCCACCCTGGCCCTGCTGACCAAAATTCTCAAGATGGAAGAAGGCCATGTGGATTGGGAAGAGCAACAACGTGACCAAATCCAACAGATGGGGCTGGCCAATTATCTGGCCAATCAGGCCCAAGCCCCGGCCGTCTGACCCTTATCCCTGTGTTTCCGCCCAACGGAGTATGTATTATGAAGTTATCTTTGACCACCGCCCATCAAATTACCTATGACACCATCTTCGGCCACCCGGTCGCCCCCAACCTGCCCTGGACGGAGGTCCGGTCGCTGCTGGAAAACCTCGGCCATGTCGCCGTACAACCCAACGGCCATCTGAAAGTCACCTGCAACGGCCAGACCATGGTCCTGCACCCGGCTGAGGATCACAGTATCACCAGTCTGGACGAACAAAAGCTGCTGCGGCACTTTCTGGCCAAAGTGACCAATGAGACCGCCGCCCCCCCAACTTCGGGGACCCATCTGCTGGTCGTGATTGATCATCGCGAGGCCCGGGTCTATCAGACCGAACTGCACGGCAGTGTCCCGCAGTGCATCACCCCATACGATCCCCACGGCTTCGGCCGGCAACTGCATTACGTGCAGGACGACTCTAACGGCAAACGCAAACCCGAACGCAAAAGTTTCTACGATGCCGTGGTCAAAACCCTCCAAGGTGCCGGCAGCATCCTGATCTTTGGCTCGGGCACCGGCACCAGCAGTGCCATGGCCCATCTGGTCGAAGAACTGCGCACCCATCACCATGAACTCGCCCAACATATCGTCGGAGAGGTTATACTGGACCAGCAACACCTGAGCGAAAACCAATTATTGGCCGTCGCCCGGAACTTCTACGCAAATCGGGTAGAGGCCGACAGCACGCCTGCGCTCTAAACCAAGGAGCCCGCATGCGCTTGTATTTGATCAATCCGTCCAACACGCTGATCAGCATGACCAAGCAGAACCGGTGGCGCAAGTACCGGGTGTGGAAACCGTTGGGTTTACTGACGATTGCCGGCCTGACGCCGGCCGGGTGGGAGATCAAAGTCATTGACGAAAATCTGGGCCTGCCGGACTATGCCGCGCTGCCCAAACCCGATCTGGTGGGCATCACGGCCTTCACGGCCCAGGCCCCGCGCGCCTACCAAATCGCCGCCGGCTTCCGGGCTCAGGGCGTCCCCGTGGTCATGGGTGGCATTCACGCCTCCATGTGCCCCGATGAAGCCCTGCAATACGTGGATGCCGTTGTCACCGGCGAAGCTGAAGCCGTCTGGTCCACCGTGCTGGCCGATGTCCAACGCGGGGCCCTGCAACGTCGCTACGAAGGCGGCTTGGTGGACCTGACCGACAGTCCCCCCGCCCGGCACGATCTCCTCGCCACCGGCTATGCCTTCGGCGTGGTCCAAACCACCCGCGGCTGTCCGCTGAATTGCCACTTCTGCAGCGTCTCGACCTTCAATGGCCAACGCTATCGCCATCGCACCATCACCGCCGTCGTCCAGGAAATGACCCAGATTCGCGAACGGCTGGTGCTGATTGTGGACGATAACCTCATCGGCACCCGGCCCGAACATATCGCCCGCGCCAAAGACCTGATGCGGGCCATCATCGCCGCGAAACTTAACAAACGCTGGATTTGCCAGGCCACCATCAACTTTGCCGACGATGAAGAACTCCTCACGCTGGCCCAGCAAGCCGGCTGTTCGGGCGTCTTCATCGGTTTTGAAACGCCCACCAATGATGGTCTGGTCGAAATCGGCAAGCGGTACAACATCGTCAAAGGCGCCGATCTGAAAAACAGTGTGGCCCGGATTCACCGCCACGGCATGATTGTGGTGGGCTCGTATATTATGGGGCTGGATTGCGATCTGCCGGGCATTGGCCGGCAGATTGCCGATGCCGCCGAGGCCAGCGGGGTGGACCTGCTCAATGCGGGTTTCCTCACCCCCCTGCCCGGCACCAAGCTGTGGGATGAGCTGGAGGCGGACAACCGCATCGTGGCCAATCACTTCCCGCACGACTGGCAATATTACACGCTGGGCTTTCCCGTGGCCGAATACCGCAATCTGACCTGGCCCCAGTTGCGCGGCGAAATGGAAGAATGCTGGCGGACGTTTTACTCGCCGGGCCGCATCGCCCGCAGATTGTGGAACGCCACCTGGCAACGTCGCCACCCGCTGGCGATATTGCTCAGTACGCTGTCCTATCGGGTCAATTACCTGGCCGAAACCCGCAAGGCCGCAGCGCTGGATCTGGGCCGCAAAGCTGACCGCAAACCCGGTCCCATGCCACGCCCCGACACCTTGTGGAAAGCCGCCGATGTCCCAGAGGAATTGGCCCCCATTGTCCCGGCCGATCGCCCCTAATAACGAATCTTGCACCCTTGGGGATACCGCTGTGGTATCATGATTGGTAAGGAGCGACATCCGCCTGATTAGCTCCATAACGGAAGACTAGATAAAGGGCTGCCCGGCATGCCGGGACGCCTGTTAGCGAGTAAGCCGGGTAGGTCGCGCACGACCCAGTGCGACCCACCCGGCTTTTTTTGGGTCCCGGCTTGCAAACCGGGTTCTGACTGGGACCGCTGCCCCGGAGTTATGTTATGAATATTCTGCTGATCAATCCCGCGTGTCCGGATACCTTCTGGAGTTACACCTACGCGCTGCGTTTCATAGAAAAAAAAGCCACCGCCCCACCGCTGGGCCTGCTGACGGTAGCGGCCATGCTCCCCGCCGATTGGGGCAAGCGTCTAGCCGACCTGCAAGTGGCCGCGCTGGACCCCGCCGATCTGGCTTGGGCGGATATGGTCTTCATCACCGGCATGTCCATCCAGCGCGATGCGGCCCGGGAAATTATCGCCCGGTGCAAAGCCGCGGGTAAAGTGGTGGTGGCCGGGGGGCCGCTGTTCACCATGGAATACGCCTTCTACGAACAGGTGGACCACTTCATTCTCAACGAAGCGGAACTGACGCTGCCGCCGTTTCTGGCGGATCTGGCCCAGGGTTGCGCCAAACGTCTGTACCGCACCCGGGCCTTTGCCGATGTGCGTCAAACCCCCGCCCCCATGTGGGCATTGGCCGACCTGAAACGCTACGCCTGGGCGGGCGTGCAATACTCCCGCGGCTGTCCGTACGATTGCGAATTCTGCAACGTCACGACACTACTGGGCCGGCAACCGCGCACCAAAACGGGCGCGCAGGTCGTGGCCGAACTCGACGGGCTCATGCGCCAGGGTTGGCAGGGGCCGATCTTCTTTGTGGATGATAATCTCATCGGCGACCGTCCCGCCGCCCGTAAAGACCTGATCCCGGCGTTATTGGCGTGGCAGCAAACCCAGCACCGCCGGGTCACTTTCAACACGCAGGTATCCATCAATCTCGCCGACGATGACACGCTGGTTCACGCCATGGTACAGGCCGGCTTCAGCACGGTGTTTGTCGGCATTGAAACCCCCGATCCGGAAAGTCTGGCGGAATGCCACAAGAATCAAAACCAGAAACGCGATCTGCTGGCCGATGTTAAGAGTCTGCAAAACGCCGGTCTGGAAGTGCAGGGTGGGTTTATTCTGGGCTTTGACAACGACCAGCCCGCCATCTTTCAAAAGATGGTGGATTTCGTCCAGCAAAGCGGCGTGGTGACGGCGATGGTGGGATTATTACAATCCGCGCCGGGCACGCAACTGCATGACCGGCTAATCGGCGAAGGCCGGCTGGCGGGCATCTCCACCGGCGACAACGCCGATGGCACCACCAACATCGTGCCGCGCATGGGGCTGCAACCGCTGCGGCAGGGCTATCAATATGTGTTAGGCCAGATTTACTCCCCGCGGCTGTATTACCAGCGCGTGCGCTCGTTCCTGCGCGAGTACCGCCCCGATAGTCGTCAGCCCCGCATCCGCGCGCTGCATGTGCGGGCGTTCCTGCGCTCGGTTCTGAAACTTGGTGTCATCGGCCGCGAACGGGTGGAATTCTGGAAACTGCTGGCCTGGACGCTCTGGTGTAACCCGACGCTGTTCCCGGATGCTGTACGGCTGGCCATCATCGGCCACCACTACCGCCGGGTCTACGAGGACCGGGTACTGACGACGATGGCCGTGAAATAAAAACCCTTGCGGGAACATTCTTCCGACTGGTGCGTCTAAACTCCTGCGCGGATAATATAGTCTCGTCTCAGGAGCCATCATGCACCCACCGCCCCGTCACCGTTGGTCTGCCACTGTCGCCCTCACCTTGCTGCTCCTTGGCGCCAGCTTGGCCTATGCCACCCCGGCGACCACAGCCCCGGCCACGCAACCCGTCGCCACTTCCCATACCGATACGTTCCTCAAAAAACTCCGCGCCGGGATCGAAGTCAAAACCAAGGGCAGGTTCGAGGCCATCACCGGAACGATTCCTTGGGACGAACTGCGCCAGGAAGCCCAAACCGCGACCGATCCCAAACTGGTCACCGAGCGTCTGGCCTACGTGGAGTTCTGGCAACGTTTGGCCAAGACGTACGACTTCGGTATGCAATGTTCGCGCGACAACGTCTTTGAAAGCGAAGCCTGCGCACGACTCGCGGGTACGCGTACCGCCAACCATCAATTACATTTCACCGACTTGGGACTGCCCCGCGATCAGGCCTGCCAGTATCTACTCAACGAGGACCTGCCCACTTGGGCCGAGTCGCTGCGGTTGTGTGCGGCCGCCGTCCTGGTGGGCGCGGGTGATACCAAGGCTATGGATATCCTATGCACCAAATTGCGCCGTGCGTTGCACGAATTGCCCGTGCAGCAACTCCCCACGCGTTCGTTTGGCCTTCCGTATAAGGAAGATGTTCTCGTGGCCACCTGGACCCCCGCGGCGCTGCCGTTATGGGCCCAAGTAGCCCGCGATCCCGATCCCAAATTACGCCTGCTGGTCGTCGCCCAGATCGCGGCCATCCATACCGAACCGGCCACCACCGTGCTTTTAAGCCTGCTTAAAGATGACGACCGCGCCGTCAGAAATGACGCCGCGCTGGCCCTGATGCACCGCGAACAAAAAGCCGCCGCACCCGTGCTGCTGGAACTCGTGCAGCAACAGTTGGATGGCAGTGTGCAGTCGGCCAGCATGGAGTCTGCGGTGTGCGTGAAACTCCAGCAATGGAATATCCCCGGCGTGCCTTGGGATAAAATTGAAGGTGTCCTAAATGACGCGGCGCGGGCCAAGCCGGAGGACTATCGGATGGCCGTAATCATCGCGGGCCATTGCCTGTCGGTGGGCCGGGAGAAAGTTGCGTTACCATTCCTGCAAAAGGCCCTGGGTCCCATTCAGGATGATATTACCATCCTGAATAACTTGGTCAGCTACAAACTAGACGAACCCACCATCGCGTGGCAAGCCGCCAAAATCCTCGCCGGTCACGGGCGGACGGAAGGGTTGGACCTGATCCACAAATATTTGCAGATAGGCCAAACGAACTGGTCCATGGCCTATGAGGGCTTGCTGGCCGTGGCCGCCAGCAGCAATCGCCCCACCGCCGATGCCGCAAGCCGCAAACTGGCCCAAACCATCGCCGCGGTGGCCTTCGAACGGCGCGACGTCTTGTTTTCCGGCTACTTTGGTCGGCTGGTGGAGGCACTGGGCGAAATGGGGGCCCTCGTGCGGGTGGAGCAGCAGAATGGCCAAATCACCGCCGTTGAGACGCTGGCGGTAGGCTACGGCGAGCGCTACACCCCCCAGAAACAATATCAGATACTCCCCATCTATCACGCCAAACTTCGTAGCGTGGTCATCTCTGCCCAACAGGCTGGCATCACCCTCACCCCGGCCTGGTTGGCCCAGTACCAACAGCAGCAGCGTGCCATCCTCACCACCCTTAGTAAATTACCTGACGACGCCGCAACAGCGCAAAATGCCCAGGCGGCATTACGCGAACTAACCGCCCCTGCTGCCCCCTGACCGCGCGGTGCCCCCCCCGAAACAAAATATTGCACTTTGCGTAGAATTATGGTCCGATGCATCACACTCGCCCCGTGCCCCCATCGCCCCAACTTATCCACATTACCGACGAATACCCCCGCGCGGAACCGCGTCCCGCCGGGGGACCATTGACCAAAAGGCCCAAATCAGCTACATTGTTGGGTCTGTTATGGTGGATTTAGCTCAGTTGGTTAGAGCACGAGGTTGTGGTCCTCGGGGTCGCGGGTTCGAATCCCGTAATCCACCCGTAGGTCGGCACGAGTAAAAGTGTCGCCCAACCACCCCGGCGACCGTCAGGTCTTTGGGTATGGGACTATTTGCCGTCATGAGACGGCTTGCAAGATACGGGCAGGTTCGTTAAACTTCCTATCTTTCGTCCAACTTGGGCAGGGGTATTGCACCCACGCCGAAACGGGTGAAACGGAAAGAAACGAACGACCCGGCATGAGCAGATTTTTTGGTCTGCGGGTGCTGATAAGTTTTGCTGTTGTAGCTCAGTTGGTAGAGCACATCCTTGGTAAGGATGAGGTCAAGGGTTCAAGTCCCTTCAACAGCTCGTGTTGTCCTGACGCAAGTCTTTGTGGACCCGTCCGGCGACCGCCCCCGCGGACTTAGCGTCAGGCGTGTTAGGGTTCGACCGCGGGTCGGGCCTATGGATTAGAGTTTTCTTTGTATTGTCTCCAATGACGGAGGTTAGTCATGGCAAAGGGCGTATTCGAACGTAAGAAACCGCATGTGAACGTGGGCACCATTGGTCACATTGACCACGGCAAGACCACCCTCACCGCGGCTCTCACCACTGTGTTGGCGGCCCAGGGCCTCGCCAGCGCCATCTCGTATGATTCGGTCGCGAAGGCTTCCGAAAAGCAGGGCCGGCGCGATCCGTCCAAGATCGTGACCATCGCGGTCTCGCACGTGGAATATAATTCCCAGGCGCGGCATTATGCTCACATTGACTGCCCCGGCCACGCCGACTTCGTCAAGAACATGATCACCGGCGCCGCCCAGATGGACGGTGCGATTCTCGTGGTCTCGGCCGCCGACGGTCCGATGCCCCAGACCCGCGAACACGTGCTCCTGGCCCGCCAGGTCAACGTGCCGCGCATCGTGGTTTTCCTCAACAAGATCGATCTCGTGGACGACCCCGAGCTGATTGATCTGGTCGAAATGGAAATCCGCGAACTGCTCAGCAAGTACAAGTTCCCCGGCGATGACACCCCGATCATTCGTGGTTCCGCCGTCGCGGCCCTCAAGAACCCCACCGATGCCAAGGCCATCGAGCCGATCATGAAGCTCGTGGAAGCCCTGGATACCTACATCCCCGAACCGCAGCGCGATACCGACAAGCCCTTCCTGATGCCCATCGAAGATGTGTTCTCCATCAAGGGTCGTGGTACCGTCGGTACCGGTCGTGTGGAACGTGGCGTAGTCAAGGTCGGCGATGAAGTCGTCATCGTCGGGTTCCATAAGGACCCCGTCAAGACCATCGTCACCGGCGTGGAAATGTTCCAGAAGACTCTGGATCAGGCCATCCCCGGCGACAACGTCGGCCTCTTGCTGCGTGGTATTGAAAAGACCCAGCTGGAACGTGGCCAGGTCTTGGCCAAGCCCGGCTCGATCACCCCGCACACCAAGTTCGAAGCGGAAATCTACGTGCTGACCAAGGATGAAGGCGGCCGCACCACGGCGTTCTTCACCGGTTACCGCCCGCAGTTCTACTTCCGGACCACCGATGTCACCGGCAGCCTCACGCTCCCGACTGGCACCGAAATGGTGATGCCCGGCGATAACGTCAAGATCACTGTGGATCTCGGCGAAGAATGCCCCATCGCGATGGAAACTGGCGTCCGCTTCGCGATTCGCGAAGGTGGCCGTACCGTCGGCGCCGGCGTGGTTACCAAGATCATCGCCTAAAACGCTCCCCAGCCCCGCTGGGAAACGTATGTTTGGATGCAAAAACGGCAGGGGCGGTCGCGTGACCGCCCTTGCCTTTGCTAAAATATGAAGTCCGCACGGCTGTTATGGCCGCGCCCAAGTAGGATGGTATAACATGGCACGTGAATGGGTATGGTTGGTGTGTTCCGAGACCGGTGATCTGAATTACCGTATGTCCGTGAACCCCAAGACCAACGACATGAAGAAGATCATCAATAAGTTCAATCCGCGTCTGCGGAAGAACACCCCGCACAAGATCAAGAAGGGCAAGTAACCTTCCGCGTCTGCGTGCCCCTGCGAAAGTAGCTCAATTGGCTAGAGCAGTGGTTTCCAAAACCACCGGTTGGGGGTTCGAGTCCCTCCTTTCGCGATCCTCGGCAGATCGCGCTTGGCGCTGCGGCTGCGTGCGTTTGAGTTTGTTCACAAAGGATGTGCTCCTTGTCACTTTTTTCGGTCTATAAACCCGCGCAGGGTAAAATCGTCCGCCTCATCACGGGCAGCTCCCTTGCCGTGGTGGCGATTCTGATTGGATTCTGGCTCATTGAGCAACCCGGGATTTCCGGGCTGAGCCCACTGGCGAAATTGGCCGCCGTTGCGGTCCTGTTGGGCGCGGTGGGTTACGGCATTTTCCGGCTGATGAATTGGGTGCGCTTCGCCGATTTCATGATTATGACCGAAAGCGAAATGCGCAAGGTCTATTGGCCACCCCGCCCCACCGTCATCGCCTGGACCAAAGTGGTCATTGCCTTGACCCTGATTATGGCGTTGATGCTCACCGCGGTGGATTACGGCTTTATCCAGATTGCGAAATGGCTCCAGTTGATTTGATCCCAGCGGGGATTACAACCCCCGCGCTTTTGGCCACCCGCTAGGAAGTTTGATTATGGCTGCATCTAACGGCATGCAATGGTTTGTGCTCAAAGTGGCGTCCAACCGCGAAGACGCGGTCCGCGATGCGCTGGAACGCAAAATCAAAATCGAAGGGCTCAACGACATCATTGGACGCGTGCTGGTACCCACCGAACGCTCCAAGTCCGTCAAGCAGGGCCATGTCCGCCATATCGAACGCAAACTTTATCCGGGCTATGTCTTCGTGGAAATGTTCCTGAACAAGGACGGTACCGTCATCGAACGGGCCCACTTCATGTTCCGCGATGTGCAGGGCTGTGGCGATTTCATCGGCCAGCGGGCCGAAAAAGGCACCCAGGCCAAGCCCCTGCCCATGCAGCCCAAAGACGTGGACAACATGCTCAAGATCATCGAAAAGGGTGAGGGCGGCGCCCACGTCAAAGTCGAATTCTCCAAGGGCGATCAGGTCAAGATTCGCGAAGGGCCGTTCGAAAACTTCGAAGGCGCGGTGGAAGAAATCTTCCCCGACAAGGGCGTGGTCCGTGTGATCGTGACGATCTTCGGCCGTTCGACCCCGTTGGATTTGGAATATTGGCAGGTAGAAAAAGCCGATTCGTAAACGCGGCCTGATTTGCCGGGCACCCCGGCCCCTTGAGGGTATAATGCAGGGATGAATATTCCCGTCCAGCATCTGCCCCGGGTCCTGATCTGGTTTAACCGCCTGCGGCAGGTGCCCCGTTGGCTTTGGTATGTGCTGGCCGTCCCGCTGGTTATTTTCCTGCTGGGCCTTTTGGTTCTGGCGGTGGTTTTCGGGCTGCTGGCCCTGGTTGTAGTGCTGGTCCTGATGGTAATCCGCCATGTGTGGCGCACCCTGATGGGCCCGCCGGTCACCACCCCCACCCGGGTTGACGATGGCCGCGAAAATGTCCGTGTGATCGCGCGAACCGAACAGATTCGCGATGTGGTTTGAGGTGTGATAGGTTTGCGGTGCGCCGGATGCCTAGCCGGCGGCTTCTCTCCGTAAACGTATGACCCGCGACCGATAGGGCATGCCTGAGCATGCGAAACTGTGTTTTTTTAGTCTTTTAACCCTGAGGTTTTGGTCATGGCAAAAGTTAAGGAAGTAGTCAAGAAATTCAAGATGCAGGCCCCCGGCGGTACCGCGACTCCTGCGCCCCCGATTGGCCCCGTCCTCGGCGCCAACGGCGTCAACCCCGGCCAGTTCATCACCAAGTTCAACGCCGCCACCGCCGCCCTCAAGGGCAAGGTCGTCGGCGTCGAAGTCACGGTGTACTCGGACCGTACCTTTGATTTCGTCATCAAGAGCCCCCCGGCCTCGGTGATGATCAAGGACATCATCAAGATTGAAAAGGGTTCGGGCGAACCCAACAAGAACAAGGTCGGCAAGATCACCAAGGAACAGCTCAAGAAGCTGGCCAACGAAAAGATGGTGGATCTGAACACCGATAACGTCGAAGCCGCCATGCGCGTCCTCGCCGGCACCGCCCGCTCCATGGGCGTCGAAGTGGTGGACTAAGTCAAGTCCTTGCCCGTCGCATAAAATGTCCTCAAAACCCCCGGCCCGGTGCCGGGGGTTTTTGTTTGACTTCGCCCGCCAACTTATCCACTTTAAGCACAGAATCACTGCCCTCTCTTGCATCGCCCCCCCGCTATGCACTATGCTAATGTGACGGGCCAGCTATCTGCGTGGTACCTTTCTGACCGTTTTAAGTTTTAATTTTGCCGTCAACAATTCGTGGCCAGGCTGCGGTTGGCGTTTTATTGGGACAGTTTCTCATGATTGCGATACTTGTGCTTCAAGGCCCGGATCGGGGCCGGCGGTTTCAATTCGATGGCGGCGACCCCATCCACTTGGGACGCTCCAGCGAACAGGTGCCCCTGACCGATCTGACCATTTCCCGTAATCACGCCACCCTCGTGCCGGTGGCGGACAAGTGGCATCTGCGCGATGAAGGCTCGGCCAACGGCGTGTATGTCAACGGCGAACAGATCAAGGATGATGTCGTCATTAAAATCGGCGACCAGATCCGCCTGGGCGCCACGTTATTGGTGTTCGGCGCCTCGCAGGGTAGCGTGCGCGTAACCGCCAGCCAAACCAACACCGCCGACAGCGATATCATCAGCAGTATCCCCAGCAACGAAGACTCGCTGATTCTCGATTCGCCCGAGCCCACCGCCGCCGCGGTGCGCCATCTCAGGACCATGCTCCAGCTCTCCAACGCCATCGGCAGCATCTACGAGCCCGAGGCGCTGCTGCAGCGGGTGCTGGACCTGCTCTTTGACCAGATGCAGATTGACCGGGGCTTTATCGCCCTGCGTGATGCCGCCGGCCAGGTCACCCCGCAAGCCGTGCGCTATCGCGACCCCAAAAAGAACGCCAAGATTGTGGTCAGCCATACCATCATTGACCATGTCATCACCCGGCAGGAAGGCGTGCTGTCCAGCGATGCCATGTCCGACCGGCGTTTCTCCAAGGGCAAGTCCGTACACAACATGGCCATCCGCAGCGTGATCTGCGCCCCCCTGCGCGGCCGCCACGGCGTGCTAGGGGTGATCCATCTCGATTCTTCCGTGGCCAACCACACTTTCTCTGAAGATCAGTTGCGCCTGGTCACCGCCATCGGCGTGCAGACCGGCATGGCGCTGGAACATGCCCAGCTCTATCGCGATTCGCTGAAACAGGAACGCCTCGCGGCCGTCGGCCAGACCGTCGCGGCGCTGTCGCATTCGATCCGTAACATGCTTCA
>JBAXGE010000049.1:0-13866 GCA_037139555.1 Phycisphaerae bacterium | reverse complement strand
AAGCCCGTACCGACTATCTGTTGCAGTTACAACACATTACGGCAGGACGCTAACCGATGCTTGTGGCCGCATTGCTGTTACTCGGCTCCGCGTTTATCACCAGTGTGATCGGTGTGAAGCTGGCCGGTTACTGGGCACGATCGCTGCGCATGATTGATGCCCCGGGTGAACGTAAAGTCCACACGATCCCGACCCCGCGTAATGGCGGGATTGGCATCTTCGCGGGTTTGGGTTTACCAATTATGTTGAGTTTGGCGGTCGCTTGCTGGCTTCCGGCGGACTCGTTGGCTTGGTTGGGGCATTCCGTTACCATGCATCTGGCCGGGGTCCGCTATCATGCGGGGCTGGCGATCTTGTTGCTGGGTTGTACGCTGGGCATACATCTGGTTGGTTTATGGGATGATCGAAAAAACCTGTCGCCCTATACCAAGTTGTTTTTGCAGTTGCTGCTGGCCACGACATTAGTAATCGGCGGGGAAGGACTCGCCCCTGGCGGGTTTCGTACCTTATCGCTGCTGGATCAATGGGGCTGGGGTGGCACTTTACTCTCGGGACTGATCACGGTCCTCTGGATTACCGCACTGACCAATGCGCTTAATTTTCTGGATAACATGGATGGCCTGTCGGCCGGGGTGGCTACGATTGGCGCTGCGTGCTTGCTGCTTTATGTGGTCTTACAGGGGCAATGGTTTGTTGCGGGTTTGCTCTTGCTGTTGATCGGTTCGTGTCTGGGTTTTCTAATGTTCAATTTCCCACCCGCGAAGATTTTTATGGGTGATGGCGGTTCGACGGTACTCGGTTTCTTTCTTGCCGCGTTAACCATCCGTACTACGTATGTGACGACCGGAGATCGGCATTGGTATGGCGTTTTGGTGCCCTTGATTGTGATGGCAGTACCACTTTATGACCTGACGATCGTCACTGTGGTCCGCTTGGCCCGGGGCAAATCTCCCATGCAGGGTGACACCAATCACTTTTCACATCGACTGGTCCGGCAGGGTTTTTCCAAACGTAATGCCGTGCTGATAATTTATGGCGTTACGGCGGCGCTGGGTATCTCTGCCCCCCTGCTGGTAAATGCCACAACCTTAACAGCGGTACTCATTGGCCTTCAGACACTGGCGCTACTGGTGGTGATTGGCGTGCTGGAGCGCGTGGGCGAGCATACCCGGTAATTTCGCTTGTCGGTCGGATACCGCTATAATCGTACATAATTAGTTCGCTTTAGAGGAAAACCATGAGTTTGACGTCTCCCCTGCCGGTATCAATTCACGACCCGATCAATGCGCAGATTTTGGCGGTTTCCGAGGACCGTATTCAGGGCTTCCACGAAGCTCCCTTGCACGAAATTGCCCGCTTATCGGGCCTGGATGTGATGACCGTGATTGTGCGCATTCGGGCCATGCTGGAATCCGGGATCATCCGCCGGGTGCGACAAACGTTGCTGGCCACCAATCTGGCTGAGGGGGCGTTGGTAGCGTGGTTGGTCCCGCCGGAAAAACTCAATGACACCTTCGATTTTATGTCGCAGCAGGACCCCTTTTCCGGCCATGTGGTGATTCGCTCCACGGATGCCAACACCATCGGCGGGGCTTGGCGCCTGTGGACCACGCTGAAAGTCCCGCAGGGCTACAGTCTGGAAAAACATGCCAACTATCTGTGCCAACGCACCGGTGCCACCGCATACCGGCTGATGCCAGCCAAGCGGGTTTTTGCTCTGGGCGTAGGCCATGTACGGCGCAAAGATTTGGAACCCGGCGCCCGGGCGGAGCTGCCCGCTGAGGCGATTACTGTCAAACAAACCGAATTGTCCGAGTTGGAGTGGCAGGTGTTGGTCACGCTCAAACGTGAGTTTGCGCCAGCAGAACTGTGTGAAGACCTGTGGGCCGCGCGGGCCAGCGAGGCCAATGTGACATTGCAGGACTTTTATACTGTGGCCCATGGGTTGGTCGCCAAAGGAGTGATTGGCCGTTTCTCCACGTTCCTCGAACACGCCAAGCCGATTGGCGACTTCCCGCGCGTGACGCAATACAACGCCCTGTTTCATTGGGGCGTACCGGCGGGCCGGGAGATTGAAGCGGGGCTGGAAATTGGTCGGCACTTTGTGCTGACCCACTGTTATTGGCGCAACGGCGGACCGGACTTCAATAACGCCAATATTATGGGCGTGGCCCACGGCACCAGCCGCGAGTATGTACTCGCCCATAAGGCGGCCATTGACGAGCATGTACGCCAGGCGGGTATTCCATTGCTCTATGGAGCAGTATTCTGGGGTGGACGCAGTGAAATCAAGCCTAGTGAAATTGTTCCCGCCGCGTATCGGGCATGGCTGGAAACTCAGGGGCTGAAACCGGATGCAATGCGGGCATAAACGCGGACCGTTCAAACCGGGTACTTGCACTCACCACGCTGCAATTTACGTATTGCCTCGGGATAAGCGATACATTCCTGCGTGAAGACACGTTGCGCCAGCAGATCGGGCGTATCACCGGCCACCACGGGACAACGACATTGCAGAATCGTCGGGCCGGTATCGTACGTGTTATCACAAAAATGCACCGTACAGCCACTTTCGCGTTCACCGGCTGCCAATACCGCTTCATGCACATGATGCCCGTGCATACCCTTACCACCGAATTTGGGCAGCAGTGCGGGATGAATGTTAATCACCCGGCCAATGAAGTCCTGGGGGATATCCCACAACGCCAGATATCCCGCCATACACGCCAGATCAACACGATAATGGCGCAAGATATCTGCCACCGCCGCATTGTACGCTGTACGATCAGGATGGGTTTTACGGCTGACCACATAACGGGGAATACCCAAATTAGCGGCGCGTACCAAACCGTAGGCCGTGTCGTTGGAGCAAATCACACATCGAATCACCGCGGTCAGTTCTTTACGCGCAATGCACTCCGCAAGATTTTGCAGCGTGGTACCACCGCCGGAAATCATCACGCCCAGAGCGTAGGGATAAGGTAACTTGGTGTTATCAGCCATGCTGCGGATTCCTGTTAAGCCTGCTTCAGACTGGCCACAACCGCGGCATCACGGGCCGACAGATCGGGATATTCCGCCACACTGCCCACATCGGGCCGGCGCTTCCAGGAGCGGGCACAACTGGGGTATTTGCTGCGGGTATCTTCGATCTGAACTGTCCAAGCAGTACCGGTTACGACGCGGTGATAACCCACCCCCAGAGCATCTTCCAGCTCGGGACCATACAGGTGCATCTGGCTGGCCAGACTGTCATCCTGCGGGACGGTGATCACCACTTCGGCATCCAGCGGATTGCCCAGACCGATACTGCGTTTGAGTTCGTCCAGGAGCTTGTTCCCTTGTTCAACCAAAGGCATCAATGTTTGCCAGGCAGCCGGGACCAGACCAGTTACGGTCACCTGACCGAATTTGTGCGCATGGATGCTGCTGCTATGGGCCGCGCCACCGGGCAATTGCCGCAGGACCTCCCAGGCCTCTTCACTAGTGTAGGCCAACACTGGGGCCGCCAGTTCGATCAAGGCCACCAGCAAGCGATAACACACTGTCTGCGTCGCCCGTCGGCGGGGCGATTGGGGCAATTCGCAATACAGCCGGTCTTTGATGGCTTTGGCATAAACCGCACTGATTTCAACATTGCAGAATTCATAGATTAGCCGGAATACGTTATGGAATTCATAGCGGTCATAGGCCTGCTGGATGTCCGCATACCATTGCTCGAACCGCGCCTGCATCCAGCTATCCACACTATGCTCTGCGGGCGCCAACATATCCGTCTGCGGATTGAAATCATAGAGATTCCCCAGCAGATACCGCATGGTGTTACGAATCTTGCGATACGCTTCACCGGTCTTGGCCAGCAGATTGGGCCCGCAGGGGATATCGTTCTGATAGTCCACACTACACACCCACAGCCGAAGCACATCGGCCCCGTATTGTTTGAGCGCATCGGCCACCTTGATATCATTGCCTTCGCTCTTACTCATCTTGCGGCCCTTCTCATCCACCACGAATCCGTGGGTGAGGAGCTGTTTGAAGGGTGGCTGGGACTTGTAGCCCGCGGCTTCCAGCAAAGTTGACTGGAACCAGCCACGATGCTGGTCACTACCTTCTAAATAAAGGTTAGCCGGATAACCCAATTCCGGATGGGTCCCTTCTAGTACCGCGTGATGCGAAGCGCCGGATTCAAACCACACATCCAGAATATCCTGACCTTTTTCCAACTTGGCCACATCCACATCGGCCGGGTAGCCCAGCTTCTGTAATACCGCAGCGCCGTTCGTGGCATCCACCCCGAGCAGTTGTTCCGGGGTATGGGTATACCAGGCATCCGCGCCATGTTGCTTGAAATATTCAGACAGATGGCGGGTACTGGCTTCGGTCAAAAGCGTGCGGCCCTTCTGATCGAAGAACGCCGGGATCGGCACGCCCCAACTGCGCTGCCGTGAGATGCACCAATCCGGCCGTGTGGCCAGCATGCCTTCGAGGCGATTCTTACCCCAGGTGGGGATGAATTCGACCTGATCCACAAACGCCTGTGCGTTATTGAGCAGACTGGTACTTTCGGTGGCTTTGACAAACCATTGCTCGGTGGCGCGGAAGATCACCGGCTTTTTACACCGCCAGCAATGGGGATAATCGTGGTCAAACTGCTGGGCATAGAACAATGTTCCCTCGGCCTTGAGTTTCTCCACCACCAACGCATTGGCATCCCAGATCGCTTTACCCAGCAGGAACGCGGGCACCGTATCATCGTATTTACCATCCGACAGCACGGGGTTATAGACTTCCAATCCTTCGCGCATGCCGGTCTGGTAATCTTCCTTACCATGGCCGGGCGCGGTATGCACCAGGCCCGTGCCATCTTCCAAAGTCACATAACCGGCTGCAACTACCGGCTGGGTACGGGTGGCATCCAACGGGTGCAAATAGGTCGGCTTGGTGTCCAACCAATCTTGCCCGCTGATGGGTTCGGATACGCGGTATTCCGTCACGCCTTCGGTCGCCATGACTTTCGCCACCAACTCTTTGGCCAACACCACATGACGGTCACGGCCAGCTTGTTGGTAACTAACCACGACATATTGGAAGTCCGCATGAATCGCCACCGCCCGATTGGCAGGCAGGGTCCACGGCGTGGTGGTCCAGATCATCAGCGCGTCGGGCGGGGTATTTTTCCACACCTCGGGAACCGCCGTTTGAGTCAGCGCGAAGGTCACATAGATGGACGTATCTTGCTTGCTGGCATATTCCAATTCCGCTTCTGCCAGCGCGGTACGATCGAAGGTGCACCAGTGCACCGGCTTTTTCTGGCGATATACCAAATCTCGTTTCACCAGTTCCGCCAGCACATCAATGATGCCCGCCTCATAACGGTGATCTAAGGTCAGGTACGGATGGGCGAAATCACCCAAAACCCCGAGCCGCTGGAAGCCATCGCCCTGCAACTTGACATATTTTTGGGCATAAGCGTGGCATTTCTGCCGGACCTCGTCTTTGGTCAGTTCACGGAACTTGGGGCCTAACTCTTTTTGGATGGCCGATTCGATCGGTAGGCCATGGCAATCCCAGCCGGGTACGAATGGGGCATCGTAGCCCTGCATCGTGCGGTACTTGACGACCATGTCTTTGAGCACTTTGTTGATCAAGTGGCCCATGTGGATATCGCCGTTGGCATACGGCGGACCATCATGCAATACCCAACGCTGGGCACCCTTACGGGCGGTGCGGATAGACTGATATAAACCCTGTTCCTGCCAACGCTTAAGCATCACAGGTTCGCGCTGGACCAGATTGGCCTTCATATCAAAGCTGGTCTTGGGCAGGTTCAGGGTTACCGAGTAACTCGGTCCCTTGGGGGCGTTCGCATCGTTGGGGTTCTCTGCCATGGTCGTATCCATCCTGAAACTAGACAACTACCGGAGTCCCGGCGAAAAACTGTAATATACCGCACTTTAACCGCGGCCCCAAGTCCTTGACGGGGCGGGGATTAGGTATGACAATCACACGCGTTCTGGTCGCTATTGATCGTATTCCTTATTTATGGAAAAACCGCATGCTTGAACAGCTTTGTCATCACCCGCACTTTACCCCCTGGTCCGACCCCCTATCGGGAGTGACCAGTTACATCCTGAACACGGATGTCGCCCCATGTATTCAGTCGTTTTACTTCACCAACCAACCCCTCAGCCGGGATCAGAAAACCCTCTGGTTTTACGCCTGTTATCCCCCCGCACGTTACCATATTGTCGGTGTGATGAATCTGGATCCAGCCCATCCCAACATCCAAGTATTCCCGCAGGCTAGTTTTGAGTCCGAAAGCGTCATGGTAGAGCCCGATGGCAATTCGTGCTGGTACACCGAAGCAGGTAGCGTCAAAAGGATATTTCGCGATGGCACGGTCGAAATCTTCGCCACATTACCGGATGACTTTGTGGCCAACCGGCGGATTTACCGCACCGCCACCCACCTGACCCGGTCCTGTGATGGCAAATATTTACTCTTGGACGGCCAGATCGGCAACAGTTGGTTTGTGGGCGTCTTGGACCTGCAAACCCGAGCCTTCCGCCTCATTAAAGAGTTCACCAGAAACTACAACCATGGGCAATTCTCGACGGCACATCCAGACTTGTTCACCCTGGCCATGGATCACTACTACGATGCCATTTCCGGACGCCGTTATCACTATGACAACCGTATCTGGTTGCTTAATACCGCCGGCACCCAATTTGAAACCCTGACCCCCGATTGCATCGGCAGTCATCTCAAAGGAGATTGCCACGAATGGTGGTCTCCGGATGGGAAAGTCTGCTGGGTTAATTACGAGCAGGGTGTGTACGAAATGGACCTGACCAACCGGACCAAAACGCTGGTCTGGGGCCGGCCATTGTGTCATGCCCAATGTGATCACCAGCGCGAGTTGTGGGTGGCCGACGACTCGCCATATTTCTGGAAGACGCGGCCGTGTGCCGTGCGTTTCTATCAGCGCAGTAGCAAACGGGAAATTGATATCGCCAGCGGCATGCCGGAACCCACGGTGCAGCGCAGCTGGTATCACATTGACCCCCACCCGCAGTTCAGTCCCAAGGATGATGCGGTGATTTATACCACCACTGTCAATCAGGGCCGCACACAACTGGCCATCTGTCCGGTGGAGAATATTCTAAAGGCCTTGGTGTAAGGCTTCGCCAGCCAGCGTTTCAATCCGTCGGGCAGTCAGGAAAATCAGATGCGCCTGTGTTACGGGGATACCCGCAATCTGCTCAATCGCCCGGGCGTAATAACGTAGCTGTTGCTGATATATCGGCAAATGCTGGTCAACCAGATGGGGCTGATCGGTTTTGTAATCCATGATTACCGCCCCCTCCGGCTGAATCACCACGGCATCTATCACGCCGCGCACCGTGAGACAATCCAACGGTGAGGGGTTTTCTTCGGGAACACTGTCGGGCTGCGCCTCAGGTGGCAGGGGTAGGGAGAAAGGTAATTCACGATATAGCTGTGGACCTGGGTGTGTTAGCAGGGGCAGGCTGCGGTTTATCGAGTAGAGGGCCTGGGCGATTTCCTGCTGCAGGAACCAGCGGATACCAGCGTGGTCAGCCAATTCGTGATCGTTGGGGCTGATCTTGCCCAACCGCAGTAAATCGCCGACTTCGGCCTCATATGCGCTGGTGCTGGCTGTTTGCAGATTGGCAAAGCGCAGACATTCCAGAATGCGGTGGGTGGCGGTACCCCGCTGCCGGGCATCAATCACGGCGGGGAGTTCGCCGCGTTCTGTGACCCCATCAGGTTCCCGCTCAAGGCGCTGCGCTTGTTGGCGATATTCGTAGGGATAACTGATATCAATCTTGGGGCCAGCGGGCGTGGTAACGGTATCAGCATCAGGGTCCGAGGCAATCATACTTTTCAGCGTGGAAACGGTGGCCATGGCCGGTTCGAGAGTGTGGGCCAGATGCGGGTAAACATAATCCAAACGGGCAAAGATTTCGCTTAATTCGATGGGCGTGGGAATCGCCTCGGCAGGGAGGGAATACTCCTGAAACGCAGTCACATCAGACACCATGGTCGGGGACTGAGGATGGATTGAAACTGTAAAGTTCGCATCGGTACCGGCCTTGGCAACCGAGGACCATTGGGTATTGTATTCGGACTTACTGAGCGCGTAGATCAGACTATTAATTATGGGCTGGGAATCGTCATACAACGCCAGGGGTATCGGATCAGGAAACTGCTGGTAATACGCGCGCAGCGGTTCCAATTTATCTATGTATTTGCCTTTTGTTTCACTGAGCGTGGCATACTTGGCGGTAAAAATCAGTTTGTGACTGGCCCGGGTGGCGGCCACGTAGAAGACCCGCAATTCTTCCTGCAAGTCGCACAGGTTCTGCTGGGCATCATGTAGTTTGGTCAGTATGGTTGCCTGCCAAGTGTTGTCCGCCGCTGCGAATAACGGTGCCACGCCGTATTCACGGCTGATGCGCACTTCGGGATATTTAGTGTTGCGTTGCTTGTTGCACTGCGCCACGATGACGACCGGGAATTCCAGCCCTTTAGACTTATGGATGGTCATAATCCGAACCACATTTTCAGCTTCGGATAAAACCGAGGCTTCCCCCTCCTCCATCTCCAGCTTTTTGAGCTTGTCAATAAACACCAACAAGCGTGAAAGTCCCTGTTGCTTAAAGTTGCTGTATTTACGGGCGATATCAATGAGCTTTTCCAGATTCGCCTGACGGCTGGAACCATCCGGCAGACCTTTTTGCCAAAGCAGAAAATTACTGTCACGTAGTATGGCGGTCAATGCCTCGTGCAATGGCAGCGTGCGGATCCAGGTACGGAAACGCTCGATATCGGCAAAGAAGTTTTCCAATCGGCCACGCAGTTCCAGATTGGCTCCCTGCTGACGGTAGGTGCTGAGTCGGCTGTAGAGGCTGGGATATTCCGCAGTTCTTGCCTCCAGATTAAGCTGCGCCAGTTCCGTGTATGTGAAACGACCAAATGGGCTGATTAAGGCCCCCATCAAAGGGACATCCTGATCGGTATGATCCAAGACCTGCAGCAACGCGATAACTTGGCGGATTTCCAAGGTGTTATAGTATCCCTGCCCTTCATGGGCATGGACCGGAATGCCATGCTTTTCCAGAATCTTTTTGATATCGCTCGCTTTGGTCTTTGCCGAGCGCAACAGGATGACGATATCCCGATATTCCAGTTTCCGAGGAGGGGCGGATTTGAGCTTAATCAGGGGCTGTTGGGCTATGAGTTGTTGAATCAGTTCGGCAATCAGATTTGCTTCCTGGGCATCGGCACGCGTAGCCGTCAGATCGTCGGCCAGTTCGTCTTCGGTGGTATCATCCTCCTGGATATCACCTTGCTGCGCGGCGGTCTTGGGGCAGTAGATATGGAGTTCAATGGGCACGCCGGTGAGTAATTTGGGATCATCCGCGCCAGTTCCTGCGGGCGGGAGATATGCGAACGCATGGCCGTTGCGATAATCAATCCCGCAGGTATCGGGCGCCATCAGACGGCCAAAGAGTTGATTCATCCCTTCCAAGAGCCGCGGTTGGGAACGGAAGTTGTGGGGCAGGGTTGCGGTGCTGCCAGCGTGTGCAGATTGTTGCCAGCGCTGCTGATAATCCAGAAACAGTTGTGGCTCTGCGGCTCGGAAGGCGTAGATGGACTGTTTGATGTCCCCGACAATAAAGAGGTTGCCCCGATCCGTTTCATCCCGAGCAACCGCACGCAGGATCGCTTCCTGCAAGGGGCTGGTATCTTGGAATTCGTCAATCAACACGTAATCGTATTTGCTGCGCAGGGATTTTTGCACGTCGGGGTTTTGCAGTAACTTATAGGCCAGACGTTCCAGATCATTGAAATACCGTACATTGCGTTGCACCTTCTGGGCTTCCATCCGGGTTTCATAAAGCGTGACCAATTCCAGAAAGGCTTGGACCACTTCGTGTTGTTGGAGCAGTTGGTGGGCATACGCGTCCAGTGTGATATCCGCCTTCGCCTGCTGCAGCCACCGGGGAACAATGCCCTTGTTGATCAGCTCTTTCACATCGTCCCAAAGGTACTCCTTGAGGTCTTGGCAGATATTTTTCTGCGTGCTCCAGCGACTCCATGGCAATAGTTTATTGGCTTGCAATGTATCCCAAGCCTGATTCAATGCCGACCAATCACTGCGGGTCGCGGCCTCATCCAAGGCCCGGGCATATTCCCCCCACTCCTGCGCAAACCCCGCCAACGTATCGGCGGCTTTGGTTGCGCCATGCTGGCGGGTTATAACCTCGTTTTGGGTCGCGACCTCTAAAACCAGTAAAATCTCCCGAGCCAGAACCTTGGCCGCAGCCAAGATGCACGCCTGAGCACCGTCGGGTGTAAAACGGGCCAAAGAATCCTTAGCCCAGCCTTCAGGGTCCGGGATACTCGAGCGCACATTCGCGGCCTGCTGGATATAGCCGCGCAATTTTTCCAGATCAAAATCCGCCAACACTTCCAGCGCACGGGTAAAGGCCGGATAGTTGGGATGTTCGGCCGTGGCCAATACGTCTGCACACAGCGTGTCCAACACTTCCTGCTCCAGCAGTTGATATTCCTGCTGTTCGATAATCTTATAGGTGGGGTCCAAACCAATCTGCGCATAGTAGTTGCGCAGGATCCAGCCACAGAAACTATGAATCGTTGAGATATGGGCCTGGCCCAGACAGATCAACTGTTCACGCAGGGCACTGCGTTGCAGGCCCCCCAGGCGTTCATCGGACAATGCCCCTTCAAGCTTCTGGCCAATACGCTGGGCCATTTCCCCCGCCGCAGCTTCGGTAAAGGTCAGGACCAGCAGCCGATCAACGTTGGTACGGACATTTTCGTCTTCGTGGGTTAACAGCCGGATACAACGTTCGGTTAACACCGCCGTCTTACCTGCCCCGGCGGCCGCTGATACCAAAATATTGCCTGTGGTGTGGGCAATAACCCGGGCTTGCTCAGGGGTCCAAGTCGTGTTGGGGCTGACGGTCATGGCTACCTCAAAAGGTTCCCGCGATCCCGGTATAAAGACGTGCCCATAGTGTAGCGTTTACGGGTAAGATTGGTAGTGCACGTCCCCGGGTGGGGTCGCCGGACGGCCCGGATGGCAGGTATTTTGTGTCCGGGTGATTGCAGCAATACGTAAGATGTGTAATAATGATGGTTTACACTTGTACCCGGAATGGTATTACGAGTGGTCATGTACAGACCCCCGGCCAAGTGTTCTGAGCATCAGCAGGCAAGGAGTATTGCGTGGCTCATTCACTGTCCGCCAAGAAGCGTGTTCGTCAGGCTGCCAAGCGTCGGGAAACCAACCGTACGCGCAAGACTGTAGTCAAGGTTTCGGTCAAGAAGTTCACCGCGGCATTAGCCACAGGTGCGGCTGCTGCGGAAACCGAATTGAAAAATACCGTCAAGGTATTGGACCGCATGGCTACCAAGGGTACCATCCACAAGAATACGGCCGCCCGCCGCAAGAGCAAGTTGGCCAAGAAGGTCAACGCCGCCAAAGCCGCCAAGGCCTAAGCTGGGTTCATCATGTCCGCGTTTGAAACTTTATACGTCTCCCGCGCTGGGATGAAATTACATGCCGCGCTGGAGACGTTTTCGTTTTTGCCCACCGGGTGCATTGCCGCTGATTTGGGCTGCAATGTCGGGGGTTTCACCGACTGCCTGCTCAAAGCAGGGGCTACAAAGGTCTACGCGATTGACACCTCCTATGGGGTGCTGGCGTGGAAACTGCGGCAAGACCCGCGCGTGGTGGTGATGGAACGCACCAACGCCCTGCATTGCCGCCTGCCGGAACCGGTTAATGTGGTGGTGATTGACGTGGCCTGGACACGGCAGGATTTAATCCTGCCGGTAGCCAAACGCATGCTGGTTCCCGGTGGAGACATCATCACGCTCTACAAGCCGCATTATGAATGTGCGCTGGCCAAGAAACAAAAAGGCGTATTGACCCCCGAACAATCCGAAGCCACCGTGAACAGCTTTATCGCCACGCTACCCCAGCATGGCTACACCCTGCGCGGACACATAAAGTCCCCGCTGCAGGGGCAAGGTGGCAATAGCGAATATGTCTTATGGCTGAAACCGCAGGGGTGACTCAACCCGGCTGCGGCAGGCCCGGCGTGGGGGTATCCGCGATCGGGGTGGCCGGGGTTTCGATCGAGCCGGCGTGTTTGCGGGCCTCAGCGTCGAGAATATCCTGCACGGTGGGCTTGCCCACGAATTCACCCCGCATAATCCGCCGGACATCCTCGCCATCCAGCGTTTCATACTTGATCAGCGCATCCTTGAGGGTGGTCAGTTCGTTGCGTTTTTCCTGCAAAATAACCTTCGCCTGCGCGTAAGCCTCGGCAATGAAGCGATGGACTTCGCGGTCAATCAGTTCCGCAGTCTTATCGCTGTATTCACGGCCGGTATCGAACATCCCGGTGCTGCGATTTTCATCGGCACTGAATTTGATCGGACCCAATTCATCGCTCATCCCATAGTCGCACACCATGGCCCGCGCCACGGTGGTGGCCTGCTGGATATCCATGGTGGCGCCGGTGGAAATATCACCGCAATAGAGTTCCTCGGCAATGCGCCCACCAAAGCAGATGCGCAGTTGCGCTAGCATATACTTGCGTCCGTAAACGAGCCGATCTTTCTCGGGCAGACTAAAACTGGCTCCACCCATCCGGCCCCGGGCAATAATACTTACTTTGTGCAGGGGATCGGCATCATCATCGGTGGCCTGCAAGAGCGCATGACCGGCTTCGTGCCAGGCCACGATTTCCTTGTCGTGTTCATCCACATTGCGGCTGCGGCGGGCCTTGCCGAAGCGAATCTTGTCGCGGGCTTCTTCGAGATTGCTCATCTCGACGGCTTCCTGATTGGCCAGCGTGGCCATCAGCGCGGCTTCGTTGATGATCGCGGCCAAATCCGCGCCACTGAACATCGGGGTTTGCCGGGCCAATTTCATGTAGTCCACGGTCTTGCCCATCTTGACCTTGGCACCGTGGACCTTGAGGATTTCATACCGACCCTTGATATCGGGCAGAGGCACATAAACCTGACGGTCAAAACGACCGGGCCGGGTAAGCGCGGGATCCAACACATCGCTGCGGTTGGTCGCGGCAATCACAATCACCTGATCATTGGTGTCAAACCCGTCCATCTCAACCAGAATGGCATTGAGGGTCTGTTCACGCTCATCATGGCCGCCACTGGAGAAACCGCTGCCCCGACGCCGCCCCACCGCATCAATTTCATCGAGGAAGATAATGCAGGGACTGGCCTCTTTGGCGGTCTTAAACAAATCGCGTACCCGGCTGGCGCCTACACCGACAAACATCTCCACGAAGTCACTACCACTGATGGAGAAGAACGGGACTTCCGCTTCCCCGGCAATCGCCTTGGCCAGCAGCGTTTTACCCACGCCCGGATCGCCAATCAACAGCACACCGCGGGGAATCCGTCCGCCCAATTTTTGGAAACGCTTGGGATTCTTAAGGAATTCAACGATTTCCTGCAACTCTTCCTTGGCTTCATCAATCCCCGCCACGTCGGCAAAGGTGACATTGGTATGCTCTTTATTAAGCATGCGATGCCGGCTGCGACCAAAGCTGCCCAGCATACCCATACCGCCTCCACCACCGCGGAACTGCCGCAGGATGAAGAACCAGAATAGTAGAAACAGAACAACCCAGGGCAGAATCGTCAAAATCACTTGGATAAACAGACCACTACCGGGTTTGAAATTAAGCGCCACGCCGGCATCTTGGGCGTGTTTGCGCAGAATTTCGACCCCTTGGCCATCAAACGCCGTAGCCGGGTAACGGGTTTGGACGCGAC
>JBAXGE010000048.1:0-14012 GCA_037139555.1 Phycisphaerae bacterium | reverse complement strand
CTTCAAACACATGGTCAATGGCCGTCACGGGGACATGTTCGACGGAACTGCCGAACTTGCGTACCGACGCCAGATGCGAGAATGTGCCCGGCGGGCCCAGATAGGCGATGCGCAGGGGTTTTTCCAAAGCAAAGCTGGCCGACATCAATTCACGGTAGATGGCTTCCAAACAGGTATCGGGCAGGGGCCCATCGCAGCGTTTGTTATGTTGGCGGATGCGTTCGAGGACAATTTTCTCGCGATCCGGGGCATAGATCAGCCCGCCGGTGGTCTGTTTGACCTTGCCGATCTGGATCACCACGCGGGCCCGCTGGTTGAGCAATTCGACGATCTGCCGGTCGAATTGATCAATGTGCACGCGCAGGGCGTCCAAGGAATCCGGTGGTGGAGGTGTTTCAGCCATGCCACTATGTTAGCCGACCTTGGATGGGGCATCAATCCATGGTTGTGAAGTCAGGCCGGGAGGGAAAATTGCCGGTAATATGCTCAAGTCCATGTAAAGCAGGAGGGCCGACCGTTGGCTCGGGTGCTGTGGTTACCTGCGGTGGTTTGCGTTCACCCTCAGAAGCGGTATTTCGCCCGGTATTCCGTGGGGGTCATATGCAGTTCCTGCCGGAAGACGCGGCTGAAATAATACTCACTGCAGAAGCCGCTGGCTTTGGCGATCTGGCCGATCTGGTCCTGGGTGCCGGTCAACAGTTCCCGTGCCTTTTGCAGCCGCAATTGCAGCAGCATCGCGTTGGGCCCGCAATTGAGCTGATTGAGGAATTTGCGTTCCATGGTGCGCCGGCTGATGGCGTTGGCATCGGCCACCGCATTAATCGCCAGAGAACTGTCCTGGCAGTGAGTCCGCATCCATGCGACGATCTGCTGCAGGTCCGGATCGCTGGAGGGTATGCCCTGGGTGGATTGTCGTTCGATCAGACCGATGGGCGGGATCAACAGGTCGGTTTTGGGTGGTTTGGCTCCGGTGATCAGACGCTCCAGTAAAGCTGCGGCCTGAAAGCCAAGGGTCTCAAAATCGGGGATCACTGACGAGATGGCCACATCGGATAAGGCATCCTCGCGTGGGTCGTTATCGCACCCCACCACCACGAGATCTTCGGGGATGCGCAGTCCCAGGTGCGTGGCCAGATTGATGACCGTGCGCGCGCGATTATCGGTGGCAGCACCAATGGCCAGCGGCCGTGGCTGGGTCTTTAGCAGTTCGGTGGCTTGCAGTTGAAAGTCACTGCCTGCATCTACGGGCACATGGCAGGTATGCCCCGCAGCCTGCAGTACGGCACAAAAGCCTTGACCACGCAAGATGGAAAAATGACAGTTGAGTAGCGGGATATACATGAAGTGCCGATAGCCTAGGCCCAACAAGTGTTCCGCCATCAACCGCCCGCAGGCCACATCATCGGAGGCCACCCGTGGGCAGAGGCTGCTCGGTAGCCGATTGGATACATTAACGATCGGCAACTTCAACCGGCGTAACCATGCCTGATCTGTCCGTTCGCCCAACATGGTGATCACTCCCGCACAGTAGTTGGCATGCAACTGTTCCGGCAAACTGACGGGATTCACGCCCGAGGTCGCGATACGCATCCGCGGTTGCTGGCGAATATAGCGCCGGATGCCCTGCAAAACGCGCAAGGCATGAATGTATTCCGTGGGTAGCTGGACGCCGATGGGGATGATTTTTGGGGTAATCATGCAAAGGATTATACCAAAAAGTTTGACGCTATCAGTAAAAAAAATGTCGCCATACGCCATTGTTTGAGATTTTAATTTTGGCATAATCGGCTCTCGTCAGGCAGGGCTATTGGTGCCCGGTCGGTTCGACAATTTAATAAGCCTCCTCAACGGCCACGCTCGCGACATGCACCACCGCGGGCGTGGTTTTTTTGCCTCATAGTGTGGCACCACTTGGGGCATTGGCTCCCATGAGGCGAAGACCGCTTGGATCCAACCAACAAAAACCCCCCTGAGGGTTTAAGCTCAAGGGGTGTTGAGGGCAGAATTTAACGGCCGATGATTTACCTCGTCGGCTGGGTGGTGGGCTGGGTGGCGGCTTGCGTGGTCGCACCGGCCTTCAGCAGCGTGGGGATCAATTTCTCCAACTGGCCGCGGCCTTCGGTGGTGTGCAGGTTGCCCGCGCGGTCCACGACGAACATTTGCGGGATGGATTCGATATTGAAACCCTTGGAGATTTTTCCCTCTTCATCCCAAATCTGGATCCAGTTCATACCTTTGTTCGCGGTCACATACTCCTTGAGCGGATCAAGGCTGCGGTCCAGCGAGACGCCGACGATTTCCAGCCCGTCTTTCTGATATTCCTGATACAACTTGATCAGGTTCGGGGTTTCTTCGCGGCAGGGGGGGCACCAGGTGGCCCAGAAATCAATCACGACCACTTTGCCTTTGAGTTGGGGCATGGCAAAGTCCTTGTCGTCCACTGTTTTGCCGGACAGGACAAAGGGCTTGCCGATCATATCTTCCAATTTGCGGTCGGCTTCGATTTGTTCTTTAAGCATGAGCGCCATGGGGGCGGTTGAGTCTTTGACGATGATATCCTTGGCCTGCTTGGCGAGTTCTTTGTTCGCGTTGCCTGCGGTGGCCATCAGGGCCAGCGTCTGGGGCAACACATCCGAGGTGGGATTGGCTTTGGTCAGGACCGACATTTTTTCGAGGATGGCTTTCTGGGCCACGGCATCATCCTTGACCCACCATTCGCCCAGCAGATTGGCGGTCTTGGCATCCAACGCGATAGCTTGATCGGTGTTGGCGCTGGCTTCGGTGAGGGTTTTGACCGCCTTGTCGTCGCCGGCGCTCTTCAGCACGGCCAGCATGATCAGTTTTTGCCCGCGGGCCTGCGCCGCAAAGCGCGGGGCGGCGCCGGCGGCTTCGTCCAGCAACTCACACATCCGCCAGATTAATGGGCTGGCGATGGGGGCCAGTTTGGCACGTTTGGCGGGGTCGAGCAGGACCTTCATATCGCCCACCTTGGTATCCAAGTCCTGGCCGACCTGTTGCAGATCGCCCAGAATATCCTGAATAGCGCGGGCGCTTTGGGTGGCTGCCTGCGTGGTCGGGGCCGTCACCGGGGCGGTGGTTGCCACCTGCCCAAACGTTGCGGTACTCAGGCTCACGGCAGCGGCCACGGCCAGGGTCAACAAACTTGCCAACTTCATAATCTTGCTCCTAAAAATAACTACCGTATCATAGGCTAGGCCGGGATTCGCGGTAGTCAGAAAAGAATCGCGGGCCGGAAACGACAAAAAGGTAACGTCTTTGGTACTATTTTAACAGCCAATAGAGCCAGAATGTCCTCAATACGTTGCCGAAGGAGTCCTTTTGTCACTCGCAGTACCTGAAAATATTTTCCCCGTAAATCCCCGAAAAACCTGTCAAATTGGGCCTTATACCCTCGCTTTACCCGCCGTGCAGGCCGGTCTGGCGGGTTATTCTGATATGGCGATGCGCGTGGTGGCCCGGCGGCGGGGGTGCCCGTTTGCGGTTACCGAAGCGCTGCTGGACCGTAATATCCTGCGCGGCGGCCATGGCAAGGAAAAAGGCGCCATGCTCTGCCCCGAGGATCATCCCGTGGCCGGGCAACTGATGGGCCAGGACCCGGCAGAACTGGCGGAGGCGGCGCAAATTCTGGTTGGCTGCGGTTTTGATGTGATTGATCTGAACTTTGCCTGTCCAGTCAAAAAGGTTTTGGGACGGTGTCGCGGGGGCTATCTGTTATCGGACCCCGAGATGGCCATCACGATGTTGCGCACCGTGCGTGCGGCCATTAGCGTGCCCCTGACGGTCAAGCTGCGGCGGGCGCTGGATGATACCGCCGAAGCCCGGGACAACTTTTATCGCATCATGGACGAATGTGTGCGCCTGGGCTTGGCGGCGGTGGCGGTGCATGGCCGTACCGTGGAACAAAAATACACCGGGCGGGCGAACTGGGATTTTCTACGCGACTTGGTGCGGGCTTATCCGCAGATGACCATTCTGGGTTCGGGCGATCTGTTCACGGCCGAGGATGCCTACAACATGTGGCGGTACAGCCACGTGGCGGGGGTCTGGCTGGCGCGTGGGGCGATTGGCAATCCGTGGATTTTCACCGACTTTGCGGCGCTGCTGGCCGGGCGTCCCCTGCCCACCCCGCCGATGATTCATGAGCAGCGTGCCGCACTGCTGGAACATTTGGAACTGGCCGTGCGGATTTATGGTGATTATGTGGCGGCCAAGCAGATGCGCAAGATTGGCATCAAGTTCGCCAAACTGCACCCGCAGGGACATGACCTGTGGCGTGAATTCATCGCCTGTCACAACTATGCCCAGTGGCAGGCGGTGATGGACAAATATTACACCGCCGACGGCCCCGGCGTGCGCCCGCCCAGCGTGCCCGACGCGGAGGACGTGTGTAAATAACGGCGCCGGAGGTCAACCGTGTTCGTTGGGGGATATCTGGTGTCGTTTCCGGTATTCGGTGGCGGTCATGCCATTGGTATTACGGAAGGTGATGGCAAATCGGATCGGATTATTGAAACCCATTTGTGCGGCGATATCGCCCAGCGGGCGGTTGGTTTGGGTTATTTGCCGGCATACTTCATCCATGCGCAGGCGGCGCCAGAATTGCACCGGGCCGCAACCCAGAGCGGTCTTAAAACGCAGTTCCAGCGAACGGCGTGAAACATTGAGTCGGCGCGCCACGGTTGCAGTGGATAACGTTTCCCGCAGATTGGCGCGCAGCATGGCCACCGCCCGGGCGACATCCTCATCGGCCACTCCCACGCCGGTAGTTTCGCGGGCCACCACCCCTTTCGGGGGGATCAAAATCGGAGCCTTGGGGGCGGGTTTGCCGGCGAGCAGATCTGCCAGTAATGCCCCGGCCCGCCGCCCGATTTGGATGCTGTCCAGCGCCACACTGCTCAGATAGGGGCGGTCCAACATACACCCCAGCGTGCTGTTGCCCACCCCGATGACGGAAATCTGCTCGGGAATGCGCCAGCCCAGATCGGCCGCGTGATCGAGGATCGGACGGGCCTGATTATCCAGAGTACAGAATATGGCCACGGGGGGATGCAATCCACGCAGCATCCGACGTAACGCATGGGGATACTCGTTCATGACCTGCGCGGATAAGTTGGGCACCCAGCGTTGGACCCGCACATTTTTACCGGCCAGCGCGGACTCCATCCCCGCACACCGCACTTGGGAAAAATACAGGCCGGGGGTATCCAGCAAGATAAAATTCCGATGGCCCAATTGGTACAAATAGTCGGCGGCCTGAGCGCCGGCCAGCCGGTCATCACTGATGACCTGCGGCCACGGTGGGTGGGCCTGACGATTGGAGATACAGACCATGGGGCTCTTGCACTCCTGCAGCAGGCGTTGGGTCAGAGTGTCGGCGGCGTAACCCACCGCACCCCGCAGGCCCAATTGCTTAAAAATCTGATACTCTGACTCGGTGGGGATCCCCCCGGCCCGGATGCGCCAGCGGGGTTGGTGTTGGTGGGCATATTGCATCAGGCCCAGAAAGATGGCGCCGGCGTGGTCTGTGGCCGGCAGGCTGGTGAACAGGATCAGGTTGTAAGGCGCGGCCATCGAGGGCTCCTCCATGAATCCGGAACATTATAGTACATTTTGCGCTGGATGGTAAGTAAATTTGCGCATATCTATATAACGGCTTGGAATAAAGGGTTGCATAATGTATCTATCGCTCCGCCGTCGCCGCAAGGCCTGAGCGGATTACTTTGCCTCCTCAATGGGGCCGCGTGCGCTATTGCACCTAGCGGACGCGGCTCCTCTTTTTTGTCTTCTCAATTGGCCGCGCTCGTGATTGCACTCCACGGGCGGGGCTTTTTTAATTTTTGCGATATAACGCAATTCGTCCCACATTACGGCAAAAGAACCGCATGGGGGTCGTTATGTCCAATGACATATTCTGAGTCCAGTTGTCCTTGGTGCGTATTTCGTTGAGGAGCAAGAAATCCGTGCCATATAAAAAGCCTCGGTTCGGTACCGGCCGGGGTACCAAGGTAACCAAGATTATCAATGCCGTGACCGTGCCGGGCGGTGACCATTTCTATTTTGTCGGCACCGTAACCTCAGGCCCGCAACCTAACTGTGCAGGTACAAGGCACCGGGCTGGATGCGGTGATTATAGTGGGCAATCGAACCATCAAATTTGATGGCAATAATTTGATGGCAATAAAGTGGTACTGGGCACGTTGGAATAGTTCTGCGTACGGAATTCCTGGCAAAGGATTACCGTGGACGCATTTTTCGTTCCGCAGATAACCGGTGCGCTGCGTCGCCCGGGACGGTCAAGGCAAAACAAAGGAGCCGAGTATGCAGGTTATTCGCTTGTTCGATTGGGTGGGTGTGTTGGTGCTGGGTGGCCTGGCGTTGGTAACGCTGGCGGGAGCCGCCCCGGCCAGTGCCCCGGCCCCCAAGCCCGCGTTTGATCCGGACAATGCCTTCTTTGCCATGACGCTGGAAGGTTTTTTCCCCGGTGAGAGCCGGAATGTGCCCAAACGCATGAATGTCTATATGCAGCGCCGCAACGGGCAATGGATAGCCGCGCTGGGCACGGCCACCTATATGGGCAGGCCCCAGTGGAATACCGCGCTCATGCTGGTGGACCCGGCGGCCCTCAAAGTCACCAAGGAAACCGTCACGGGGCAGATCGCGGTGGTGCTGGTTCCCGACCCGTGGATTCCCAAGGATCAGATTGTCCGTACGGCCCAGGTGGAAATCCAGAGTACTCTGGCTCCCAGTGCGGATGCCAACGCGATTATGACGATGGGCGGGCAATGGTCCGCCACGATTCCCGGTGAACCGGCGGTTTTGGAGGCTGCGGGATTGTTGCCGGGTAAGGGCGCGGGGAAGATTCTCGGCGGCACGGGCGGTGCCAGTGAACCCGAGGTCAAAGACGTCTCGTACAATCTTGCGGTATATAACCTGATGCCGGGCAATGTGAAAGATAATTTCCAGCGCCGCCGGGCGGTGTCGCTGGGCTTTAAAGATGGTCAGATTGTTTCCGCACGCTTGGGCATGATGGATATCCGGCAAAGTATGTATGATTATGCCCCCTTGGACAAACCCACTGCCGGCACGATTACGCCCGACAGTTTCAGTGCCACGCTCAACTTCGAGACCAATACGCTGGATGGCGAAGCGGCGAAATTTGCCCTGGAATTCACCGGCCAGCGGGTGGCGGGCTGGTTGGTGGGGAGTTGGAAGGGCAGCTACACCCTGGCCGATGGCAAGGCGAATCCGATCGCGGGATATTTCCGCGGTGATGCGGCCAAGGGGGCCGTGTTGACCGAAGCGCCGGACCCCCGGCCCTGGTCGGTGGCAGTGAAAGATTTCAAGCCGGTGGTGGCCGGCGAACACCCCCGGTTGTTTTTCCGCAAGGGTGATGTGCCGGAACTCAAACGCCGGGCCGAGACGCCCGATGGGCAGGCGATTATCAAAAGTCTGCGCACGCAGTTGAATGGTTCCAACGGTGAAAGCCTGCCCACCCAATACAATCCGGCCACGAAGGCGTATGCCGGCGGTTTCAAGGCCGGTGTGGGCGCGTATACGTTTTCGCATGGCGCGGGATTTGGGTTTTTGTATCAACTAACCGGCGACAAAAAATACGCCGACCTGGCGCGCGAGTGTGTGGAAAAAGCCTTCGCCGGGCAGCGCAGTGCCGATGACCGTTATGCCTGGGTGGGCCCCGGCGGTGAACTGCGTGCCGGTCCCACGATTGGCTGGACGGCTGTGGCGTATGACCTGTGTTATGACGCATGGGCACCTGAATTCCGGCAGAAAGTTGCGCTGGCAATTCAAAATTACAGCGATTTCAACGGCGGGGAATTGAATGCCGCCGAAGTCATCTCCCTGCGCAGCATGATTCTGACCCCCAAGCAAGGTCCCGGGTCCAACCATTACGGCGCCGTGGTCGGCGGGACCGGCCTGGCGGTGCTGGCCATTCAGGGGGATCCCGGTACGGATGATAAACTTACGGCGCAATATGTGACCGCCGTGGAAAAACAGATCGAGCGGCACTTCCTCGCGGGCTGGGGCGATGGCGGTTATTACAAGGAAGGTTGGGGCGCATCGCGGGTCGGTACGCAGGGGGCGTTTTTGTGTCTGCTCCAGGCGATGCGCGTGGCGCATGGACGGGATTTTGTAAATGTGGAACGCACCAATGCCAATTACATCACCATGGTGCCGCGCGTACTTTTGACGGTGGGGAATCCCGCCTCGTTCCCGTATCGCTCCAATATGGGCCCCACGTATGGCAACCCTGAGATCGGCAGCTTGGATCAGCATACCGGCATGTCCACGGGGGGGTATTTCTCGGAAGGCTTTGGCGCCATTTCCGAGCGCTACAAGCCCGCGCTGCTGTGGGCGTATAACCATGTGTATGCCCCCGATAATCAATTCAACTTTGATACGATTGGGCCCTATCCCCATCGGGCGCTGCTGGCGCTGGTGAACTGGCCCACCTTCACCGGCGGTAAAGAGGCCAACCCGGCCACGGTCATGCCGCTGGCCACGCGTGACACCATGTACGAGTTCTTCGCCTTCCGCAACCGTTTTCAGGATAATGATGATGTGGTTACCTCGGTGCCGATCAATGCGCCCGATGGTACCAAGCCGCGCGAAGTTTTGGTCTGGGGTATGGGGCTGCGGCTCGGTTACGGCGAACCGCCGCGCGGTGTCAAGGTGACGCACTATGTTACCGCTCCGGATGGTTCGGGCAGTCTCACGGTCGGTACCTATGCGCTGGCGGTGGATCACTCGCGGGCTGCCGGCGTGGATGTGCTGGTAGTGACCGCAGGTAGTAAAGTTCCCGCCGCCGACACGTTCAAAGGCAAAGCCCACAGCACCACGGTAACCTTGGGTGATACCACCCTGAACGTACTGACGATGAGCAGCACTGGCCAGCATCCCGAACCCAAAGTGGACGGCGCTAAAGTCGTGGTCGGCGGCCAGAGCGTCACCTATACCGCAGGGAAACTCGCGTTCGGTGTGTTTGGCGTCAAGTAAAAAGGCCATGGGGTATGGGTGGCCAGCGGCGTCAGTCCCTCCACAGTGCGTGAACGTTTAAGGATTAAACGCTCTAAATATCTTGACATTCATAGACACATAAGCTAATATCCATAGCTTGAATTGCTGCTGGCGTGAGTTGTTTGATCGCCGGTTCCGGAATCAGCGGGTTGATTTCGGGACATTTGTGGGCACAATCAACAGGACACCTGAAGGGCGGTTTGGGACGGATTTCGTGCGGCATTGTGTGGCACGGGCGTCCGGTTGGATATGGGTTGTTTTTGGGGATGGTTGTGATATTTCTAGCTTTGGGAATTTCGGGTCTGCTCTGGTTGCTTGGTGGCGTGCTGTTTTGGGCCGGGCGCCATGTTTGGCAGCGCTGTTTTCCACCCACCCCCGAGCCCGCGCCGGTGCCCCTTGCACCCAGCATCAACCAGCCTTCGGCCATGGGGGGGCTGACCTTCACCAGTTTGCTCTATGTGCTGGGATTCACGTGTCTGGTGGGGATTGCCATCCATGATTGGAATTATTGGCAGCTCCCCGACACGCATCTTACCGATCTGCTGCAGCGCAAGAATTACACCTTTCAAACGGCCGTGACTTTTATTGTCGGTACGGTTTTTTGGGCCAGCGCGATGGTGGTGAACCGGTTGTGTGTGATCAATGCCGAATTTCGCAGCAAGATTTTAGGCGCGGTGCCTACCGGTTTGGGATGCCTGATCTGGATGTTCAACCAGGTTATTATCGCCACCATTATTCTGCTGGGGGTGCTCTTTATCCTGCTGGCGCTGGGTCAGGATGAGGCGTTTATTAATTATTTGGACCTCAGCCTGCATAAAGCTTGAACCGGTCCGGTGAAGTTACGCCGGACCAATCTTTTCCATCCCGCCCATATAACCGCGCAAAGCCGTGGGTACCGTGATGCTGCCATCGGCGTTCTGATACACCTCTAAAATCGGGATCAGAATCCGCGGGCTGGCAATGACGGTGTTGTTCAGTGTGTGGCAGAATTGGACCTTGCCATCTTTGCCCTTGTAACGCAGGTTGCAGCGCCGGGCCTGGAAGTCATAGAGCCGCGAGGCCGAATGGGTTTCACTGTAGGCGTTGCGGCTGGGCATCCAGGTTTCGATGTCATACATGGCCGCATTCTTCACGCCGATATCACCGGTACAGCATTGGATCACGCGGTGGGGCAGTTCCAACCGCTGTAACAGCGTCTGGGCATAGCCGATCATCTGGGTGTGCCAGTCGCGGCTTTCTTGTTTGTCATTGCGGCAGATGACCACCTGCTCGACTTTGTCGAACTGGTGGATGCGGTACAGCCCGCTGGTATCCTTGCCATACGTCCCCGCTTCGCGGCGGAAGCAGGTACTCATCGTCACATACCGGCGGGGCAGCGTGGCCTCGTCGAGTACTTCGTCCATGTGCAGCGCTGTCAGCCCCACTTCACCCGTGCCGGTCAAAAAGCGCACATCCTCGGGCAGTTCTTCCGACTCACCCACGCGGTACGCCTGTTCGCGTCCGGCGGGGAAGAACCCGGTGCCGCGCATGGCGGCTTCGCGGACCATCACCGGTACGGTCACGGGCGTAAAGCCCTGTTCCAGACTCATGAAGTCCAGCGCCAGCCGCAGGATGGCCTGATGCAGCAGCGCCCCGGCGCCGGTGAGGAAATAGCTGCGCGAGCCGGCGATTTTCACGCCGCGTTCGACATCGAATAATTTCAGGGCTGCGCCCAGTTCCACATGCGTCTTGGGGGTGAAAGCAAACACGCGGGGCGTGCCCCACTTGCTGACTTCGACATTATCTTCGGCGCTCACACCCACCGGCACATCGTCATCAGGGGGCAGGGGAATGGTCAGCAGCAACTGCTGAATCTGGGGATCGAGTTGCTGAAGCTGTTCTTCAAAGGCGGCGCGATCCTGCTTGATGGCGGCCGAGCGCGTTTTGATGGCTTCGATCTGGGCTTCCAGTTCCGCTTTCTGGGCGGGGTCTTGGGCGCCTTTCACCTTGCCCATCAGCGGGCCCATATCCTTGCTGACGCGGTTCTGTTCGGCGGTCAGGGTTTCCAGTTTGACCTGCACTTCGCGGCGCTGATGGTCCAGCGCCAGCAGGGCATCGAGATCAATCTTCATGCGTTTGAGTTCCGCCCCACGACGGACAACCTCGGGATTTTCGCGGATGAATTTCAAATCAAGCACGGATGGAGCTCCTAACGAGCGTGAAAGAAGAGTTGGGTTGTACGCAATGGGCCCGGAGGCCACAAGGGTTTAGGGCTTGACGGGGATCTTGATTTTTTCGCCGACCTGCAGATCATCCGCCGCGTCCATATTCTGCCGGTTGGCCCGGAAGATAATCCGCCACAGGTCTTCATCGCCATAGGCGAGCTTGGCCAGCTTGCGCAGGGTGTCGCCCTTCTTGACGGTGTAGGTGCTGCCGGGGGTGATCGTGCTGGCCGTGGTCACGGCGGGGGTACGCGTGGTGGTTGATGTACCGGTAAGCGTGGGCGTAACCACCGGATCGGTGCCGGTCGTGCTGGTGGAAATGCTCGCGGCCGGCAGTTTAATTTTCTGGCCGATTTTCAGCTTGGACGAATCCACGCCGGGGTTGGCGGTCTGAATCGCCTTGATGGTCAGGCCCTTGGCCTTGGCGATGGTGCTGAAGGTATCGCCTTTGACGATGGTGTATTCACCGCTGCCGGTATCCAGACCCGTGCCGATCGTCGGACGGTTGCCATACGTGGGCAACGTGGGCACCACCACTGGGCGCGTGGTCGGAGTGTACGGCGTGTAGCCGGTGTAAGTTGGTCTGGTGGTGGGATACGTGGGATAAGTCGTCGGTGTGAGTCCGGGGATACCGGGGTTGACGGCTACGTTGGTGGTCGGGGGCATGATGATATCTAAGCCACCGCCGGTGGTGATGGTGGGCAGAGTGGTGACGGGCCCGAGCAAGGGGTCCAGACCGCCGCCGGTGCTGACGGTGGGCAAATCGTTATTGGGATTGTTCACGACGACTTCATTGCCGCCGACATTATTCTTGTTCTTGCGTGCCAGCACAAAATAGGTGCCGACTGCAATTGTCGCCAAGACCGCAACACCGACCACAATTTTGACATCCGTACGCATGAATAAGCTCCCAAATAGCCGACCGGCAAACCTGCCGTAAAACGAGGATTATACACCAGAATAATATATTACAAACACTTACTTACGGATTTGCGTTCCAGACCAGCAACGTTGGGCCGTGGGGGCATGTTTAGCCGTAACCCCATAGTCCAGCATAGGTTAGGGGTAAATTAGCTATGGATAGCCCGGCCATCCACCGCCATGGCGGCTTCCTTGACCGCTTCGGGCAAGGTGGGGTGGGCGTGGCATGTGCGGGCCAGGTCCTCGCTGCTGCCGCCAAAAGCCATCACCGCGGCAATCTCGGCCAGCAGACTGCTGGCGTGCGGGCCGATGATGTGGCCACCAAGGATGCGGTCGGTCTGGGCGTCGGCGATGATTTTGACGAAGCCGTCAGTCTCATCCATACACAAGGCCCGGCCATTGGCCCGGAAAGCAAACTTGCCGATCTTCACATTGCGCCCGGCCGCAGTGCATTGTTCCTGCGTCAACCCCACCCAGGCCAGTTCCGGCGCGGTATAGACCACTGCTGGCACGGCAGCGTAATCCACATGCCCGGCCTGACCGGCTAACAGTTCCACGCACGCAATCCCATCTTCTTCGGCCTTATGCGCCAGCATCGGGCCGGGGATCACATCGCCGATGGCATACATGCCCGGCACCGTGGTTTGGAAATGACTGTCCACCAGAATGCGGCCCTTGGGATCATACTGCACGCCCAGTTCGCGCGCGCCCAGCCCTTCGCTATATGGCTTGCGGCCCACGGCGACCAACACCACATTGGCCGGCACGGATTGCGTCTTGCCTTCCCATTCAAAATGCACATTCACACCGTCCGCAGCGGGGGTGGTATGGGTGAATTTGGCTTCCAGATAAAAATTCAGGCCCTGTTTCGTCAGGGCTTTTTCCAGCGCCCGCGCCGCTTCGGCATCGGCTAGCCCGCCGCAGAGCGTGGGCAGCATTTCCAGCACGGTGACTTCGGACCCCAATCGCGCCCAGACCGAAGCCATCTCCAGCCCGATGGCGCCCGCGCCGATGACGACCAGCCGCTGGGGCACCGATTGCAGACTCAGCGCGTGATTGGAATTGATGATGGTTTGCCCGTCGAATTTCAGTGTGGGCAGTTCCACGGGGGTTGAGCCGGTGGCGATGATGATATGTTTGGCGCTCAGCATCTGCGCCCCGGCGGGGGTGGTCAGTTCCACCTTCCCCGCACCCAGCAGGCGTGCGGTGCCGACGAGCTTGTCAATCTTGTTTTTCTTGAGCAGGCCCGTGATGCCGGCGGTGAGTTGCTCCACAATCTTGTCTTTACGGGCCAGCATGGTGGGCAGATCAAGCGTGACGGAACCCAGTTTGATCCCCAGACTGGCATAATGATCCCGGGCCTGGGCAAATTTTTCGCTGGCATCCAGCAACGCCTTGGACGGGATACATCCCACGCGCAGACACGTGCCGCCGAATTTATCGTGTTTGTCCACGCAGCCCGTCTTAAAGCCCAACTGCGCCGCCCGAATGGCCGCCACATACCCGCCCGGCCCGGCCCCGATGACCAATACGTCGTAATTCTGTTCCGCCATGACTACCTCGTTAGAGAAACAATGTATGGGTGATTATAGCGGGGGAGACGCGGGGAGATACAAACGCGTTTAGGCCAGTCTGCGCTGGTTTGGCCTGTGGGACCGGGAATTGGGGGGCGATTGGTTGGCGGTAACGCCATCCGCAGCGCTATAATACGGCCTGTGGCGCGGGTCGGTCCTGTTTTTATGGTTCGCGTCTCGAGTAATGCCGATACAAAGGAATGAAACCATGAGTGAATCGAATCCGAATCCGTTTCCCCCGCAGCCCCCGTTTCCGCCCCCG
>JBAXGE010000047.1:0-14043 GCA_037139555.1 Phycisphaerae bacterium | reverse complement strand
TATGACCTGCTGGTCAAGCAGGCCCAGTCCAACCAAACCCAGACCCTGGCGCGGTTGGGCCTGACCGCAGTGCCGATGGATAATTACGATGTGGATCAGGTCGCCTCCGTCCGCAAGGCCGCGGCAGAGCTGGCCAATGCCAAAATCAAGATGGACCGGGCCAATGATTTGTACAAACAGCGGATCATGACCGATTTTGAATATGCCGACCTTAGCACCACCTATCAATCGCGCCAGAATGCCCTCGATGCCGCCCGCGACGAAGCCAAAGCGTTGCTGCAACAGGTCCGCAATCAGCAGGCCCAGATTGAACTGGCCAACAAGGACTTGCGCGACTCGGTGCTCAAGGCCCCCCGGGCCACGACCATCGAAGGCCAGATCATCGCCAATTATGTGGTGGCCCAGCGGCAAATCAGCGCGGGGGAATATCTGAAAGAAGGCAGCATGACGTTCAAGCTGATTGCCCAATCCACCCTGAAAATCGAAACCCGTCTGCCGGAACGCTATCTCGCCCAGATCACCAAGGGTCAGAAGTTGGAATTTCAGGTGTCCGCCTATCCCGACCAGACTTTCACCGGGGAAATCAGCCTGATTGATCCCGCGGTGGATATCACCAACCGCAGTTTCCGCATGGAAGCCCGGGTCAATAACGAGGCGGGTAAACTGCACGCCGGCAGCTTTATCGAAGGTCGGATTATTCTCGGCGAAGCCAATACCGTGTTTGTCCCGGTCGAATCCCTGACCACCTACGCCAGCGTAACGCGGGTATTTGTAGTGGACAGCGATCCCGCAGGTCAACTGGTGGCCCGGCCCGTCGAAGTGCAGGCTGGCCAACAGAACGGCACCTGGGTGGAAATCCCCGCCGGTGTGCAGGCCAATGACCGGATTGTGGTAACCGGACAATCCAAACTATCGGCCGGCACGGCGGTGCAAATCGCCACCCCGGCCACCACCAGCACGCGTCCGCAATAAGTCGCGCCATCATGAAGTCCCGGGCGCAGTTCTGCGTCAGGGATGTTTTGGAGTAGCTACTGATGTCACTGTCCGCTGTATGTATCCGTCGTCCCGTGTTCACCACCATGCTCCTGCTGATGCCCATTGTGCTGGGGCTGGTGGGCCTGAGCCGCATGGGCATGGACCTGTTTCCCAACGTGGAAATCCCCGTGGTGCTGGTCTCCACCGTGCGCACCGGCACATCCGTGGAGGAAATGGAAACCAGCGTGACCAAACCGCTGGAAGAAGCCATCAACACCATCAGCGGCATCGAGGAAATGGTCAGCAACAGCAAGGAAGGCATCAGCCAGTTGCGCATCCAGTTCGAACTGGAAAAGAACCGCGATATCGCCATGCAGGAAGTCCAGGCCAAGGTCAATACCGTACTCAAGGACCTGCCCCCCAATACCGATGCGCCGGTGGTGGACAAATTTGATGTCAACGCCACCCCGGTACTGACCGTGGTGGTATCGGGCCAGCGTTCGCTGCGTGAAGTGACGGAAATCGCCCGCCGTGAAATCCGCGACAGCCTTTCGGGCTTGTCGGGCGTGGGCAGCGTCACCCTGACCGGCGGGCTCAAACGCGCCATCCAAATCAGTATTGACACCAACAAACTCGAAAGTTTCCATCTATCCATCGAACAGGTCCGCCAGGCCATCGCCGCCGAAAATCTGGAAGTCCCCGGCGGCCGCGTGGACCAGTCCAGTCGCGAACTGGTGCTGCGGACCATCGGCCGAATCGAAGACCCGCGCGATTTCAACAACCTGATTGTCGCCCAGATCAACGGCCAAACCGTCCGCATCAAAGACATTGGCCGCGCTGACGACAGCTTTGAAGAACCCCGCGGCCTGGCCCGGCTGGATGAGAAACCCGCCGTGGCATTGGTCGTGCTCAAACAGAGTGGACGCAATACCGTCGAAGTTATTGACCGGGTCAAGAAACGTCTGGACGAACTGCGGACCGCGCTGGCCGCCCAGGGCCGTTCGGATGTCACCCTGACCGTGGTGCGCGACCAATCGGTGTTCATCCAAGGCTCGCTGCATGAAGTACAGATGCACTTGATCTATGGCGGTTTGCTGGTCAGCGTGACTATTCTGCTGTTCCTGCGCGACTGGCGCACGATGGTGATCGCCTCGATATCCATTCCGGTATCCATCATCAGCACCTTTCTGGCCATGTACGTGGCGGGCTTTACGCTCAACAACATCACTATGCTGGCACTGGTCATGGCCACAGGCATCGTGATTGACGACGCCGTGGTGGTCCACGAAAACATCTTCCGCTGGATGGAAGAAAAGGGCTATTCCGCGTGGGAAGCCGCGCACAAAGCCACCAGCGAAATCGCGCTGGCGGTGTTGGCGACCACCATCTCGCTGCTGGTCATCTTCCTGCCCATTGCGTTCATGTCGGGGATCGTGGGCCGGTTCTTCTATTCCTTCGGTCTGACCATGGCCTTTGCCATCGCCGTGTCGCTGCTGGTCAGTTTCACCCTCACCCCCATGTTGTGCAGCCGGTTCCTGAAACTCAGCGCCAAAGCCAAAGCCGCGTTCGCCGCCGGCGAAAGCCACCAGCACCACAGCGGTGGCATCTATGGCTGGATTTTCGAGAAGCCCTATATGTGGGCTTTGCGCCACGCCTTGCATATGCGCTGGTTGGTGGTGCTGGCCACCATCTTGACCGTATTGAGCGTATTCCCCCTGCCGGTGGGTAACTGGATCACCGGTGCCCCCCCTGCCACGGCCAGCGGCGCCCAAGTCGAGGCCCATTATCAGCAGCGGGCGTGGATGAATTATCCCGGTTTGGCGGGCCTGATGGGTATGGACTTCCTGCCCCAGGATGACCAGAGTGAATTCGACATCGCGCTCACCCTGCCCCCGGGTTACAGTCTGCAGCGTTCCGACGAGATGCTGCAACAAGTGGAAGCCCGCCTGCGCCAGTTGCCCCTGGTAGAACATCTGCTGACCACCATTGGCGATACCACCGGCCGTTCCGGCCGCGCCGGTGGCGACGTAACCACGGCGGGGATCTTTGTACGGATTCTGGACCTGGAACGCCGTCCCAAACCGCGCATCAGCCAATTTGTCGTGATGGATCAGGCCCGGCAAATCTTGCGCGAGTTCCCGGATTTGCGTTTTTCGATCAGCAGCGGCGACCGCGGCGGTTCCAGTTTCGATATTGAATTTTTCCTCAGCGGGACCGAACTGACCACGCTGGACCGCGCTTCGGAAGAATTTCTGACGCGCATGCGCAAACTGCCCGGTGTGCAGGATGTGGACACCAATCAGCCGCAGCGCAAACCGGAATTGTGGGCCGATCCCATTCGCGATCAGGCCAGCGACAAAAAGATTCAGATTCAAACCATCGCCACCACGCTACAAACCATGGTGGGCGGAATCGTGGTGGGCGACTTCAAAGACCGCCAGACCGGCGAACGCTATGATGTGTGGCTGCGGGCCCAAAGCGAAAACCGCAACACCCGCGAAGCCATCGAACAACTGATGATCCCCTCGCCCACCGCGGGCTTGGTGCGTTTGAGTGCGGTGGCCAAACTCACCGAAAAACGCGGCACCGCCCAAATTGACCGTTTCAACCAGCAGCGCAAAGTCTCGATCCGCGCCAACCTGGTCGAGGTGCCGCGCAGCCGGCAATTCCTGTTCTTTAAGTGGACCCGCGTGGAAAAAATGGATACCGGCGCCACCATCGCGGCCATCAACAGTATCGCCAATGACCTCCGCCAGGAAGGAATTCTGCCGTTGGACTATCAGACCACCTTCACCGGGCGGGCCAAATCCATGGGCGATTCCATGAAGGCCTTTATGATGGCGCTGGCCATGTCCATGGTCTTCATGTACATCGTGCTGGCGGCCCAGTTTGAAAGCTTCACCAACCCCGTGGCCATCCTGCTGGCCCTGCCGGTCACGATTCCCTTTGCCTTCCTGTCGCTGATTCTGTTGGGCCAGCCCATGAACCTGTTCTCGATCATGGGCGTATTCCTGCTCTTCGGTATCGTCAAGAAAAACGGTATCTTGCAGGTGGATTACACCAACCAACTGCGGGCCCTGGGTCAGGAACGCACTCCCGCCGTGCTGGAAGCCAACCGCGTGCGTTTGCGGCCTATTTTGATGACCACGGTAATGCTGGTGTCCGCCATGATTCCGCTGGCCCTGGGCGCCGGTCCCGGCGCCGCCCCCCGCGCCGCCATGGCCAAAGTCATCATCGGCGGACAGTCCATGTCCCTACTCCTGAGTCTGCTGATTACCCCCGTGGCCTATACGCTGCTGGATGATCTGCATAATATCTGGAAGCGGGTCATGCGCAAGTTGGGCTGGCATTTTGAAGCCCCCAAGAAACCCGAGACCCCCGTCTAAATCAGGCCCCCTTGTCCCCCGGCCGGGGCCCTGTGGTATGATGGACGACCATGTGCGAGTTATGCAACCAATCCCCGAAGCCCGCACCGTCTGGACTTACCTCCCGGCGGGAGCTGCTGCTCTTGTCCCTGGCCGTCATGCTGGCTGGCTGCGGCACCGACCCCGCCCCAAAGGGTGCGGCCACCACCAGCACCCGACCCGCGGGCTGTCCCGATCTGGGCGCAGAAATCTTTCCTGATGCCACCGGACGGGCCTTGGTCAATCCCGACTCGTCCCCTGTGGACATCGAAGCCCGCAGCGAATGGACCACCGCCCCGCTGGACCTGACCCGCATCGTGCCCATGGGCGCCATCAACCGCGCCACGATCCACCACTCCGGTTTGAACAAACCCTTCACCGCCGACAGTTGGAAAGAAACCACCAAACAACTTGACGCCATCCGTGAGTTTCACACCGCCAGCAACCAGCGTAATTGGGCGGATATCGCCTATCACTTTTTAATTGACCGGGCCGGGCGCATCTGGCAGGGCCGGCCGCTGGCTTATCAGGGCGCGCATGTGAAAAACCACAACGAACATAACTGCGGCATTGTGCTGCTGGGCAATTTTGACCTGCAGCGCCCCAGCGCGGTGCAACTGACCCATCTGGAATTGTTTCTGGGATATCTGCGCAGCCTCTACCACTTCGGGGCCGGGGATATTTACATGCACGGGGAACTGGCGGACGCCGGAACCGATTGTCCGGGGCAATACCTGAAAACCTGGGTTAAAACCAAACGCGCGACGTGGTAACCGCATTGCAAACTTACCAATCAACCGCCATCTCATCCACCACCGCCCAGGCCATACGCTCAACCGTGGCCTGACTGGCATCGGCTGTCCGTTCCCCAATGGCGGGGATGTGGGTAGCGCTGGCGGTTAACCCCTTCTTGCGGGCCAGAATCTTGCCGGAGCGCAGATCCTTCCACACGAAATTCACTTTGAACGTGATCTTCGTTTCTTCGGGGATATTAATCCCGCTGGTCCGGATCAATACTTCTTCTTCGATGGAATCAATCTCGCCAATCAGAATGGTATCGGCGGATTCGCGCGCCGCCAGCCGGTACGGCGTACGCGACTCGATCGCTTTGCATACCGCCTCGGTCAGCCGCATTTCCGTATCGCGCCGGAATGTTTTGTTCTCAAAGATCGGTACCGAGATGGTCTGCACCGAGGTCGGATACAGCGACTTGGACGAATAACCGCACCCGGCCACGCCCAATAGCGCCAGCAGCACCGCCACCAGACTCAAGGCCAACGTCCGCGACGAAATGGAAAGTACATTACTCACTTTTCGGCATACTCCGGTGCGCGTTTGATCATTTCTTCTTTGGCCTGCCGGGCATACACGGTATCCGGCCAGTTCTTGATCACCCGGCGGTAATAATAGGCGGCGGCATAGAGCTTGCCCGCCCGGTAATAATACCGGGCAATTTCCAACTCTTTCCGGCCTTCCAACTGATAAATCCGGTCTTCAATCGCCCGTACCTGCAAGCCCTCGGCGGCCTGCGGATACGCCTTGCTGATGGCGCCCAGACGTTCGCGGGCGTTGATCAGGGGCGTAAAGTCATACAGCACACCCCGGAAGGTTGCCAGCGACGCCTCGGCCCGGCGGATTTCCGCCTTGCGCACGAACTGGCTGTAGGGATAACGCTTGATGAAATCCGCGTACGCTTGCACGGCTTCGGGGAACTGGCCGTCTTCGTAGTAATAGTCGGCCGCGAGAATCCCCGCCCGTTCGGCCAGCGGACTGCCGCGCACGCGGTCCTGAATGCGATCCAGAACCCCCAACGCGTCATCGGACACGCCGATAATCCGCATGCCCAGAAATTTGCGTTTGTAACCCTTCAGAAACGATGCCGCGCAGAAGAATTCGCGCTCCACCGCCGGCAGGTACAATTCGGTATTGGGGTAATTATTCAGCAAGTCTTCGTAGGAATACAGCGCCCGATACCGGTTGCCCCGGGCCACTTCGGCATCCCCCTGCAGCAGCAGCACCTGCGGCATGAGCGGATGGAGCTTGTTAACCTTAACCCAGTCCTTGGCGGCACTGACCACTTCGTCATTCTTGCCCGCCGTCAGGTCCGCCTGCATCAGCGCCACCTGGGCATCGGGGGTATCGGTGCCGGGTTGTACCACCGGCACCCAATTACCATTGCGAAGTTCCCATCCCGGCGGGGCGGCGTGGACGGCCAGACTGACCGCTCCGAGGATACATAAACTTGCCAAAAGTTTCATATTCATACTTTTAAGTATAACCGCCCAAAGCCCCCTTGGGGCAAGCGGTTAGCAAAAAACCAGTGCAAATTTGGTGGTAATTATCCGTGGGTGCGGGGGATATATTTCGGGTTAAATCTGCATCATTAGCCCGCAGAACGACAATCCCCGCTTCGCGTTTGCGAGATTCCGCCTATTGCCCATGGTTCCCATCATGGCCGTGGCGCTGTCGTTGGCGACTTCGCCCCGGTTTGCCGACTGGCCAGCAGCGTGCGGACCTGCTTGGCCTGGTTGGGCTGTTTCTGCTCATCCAGCACGGTGGCATAATGCTGGCCCATGATATACCACGGGGTGGTCGCCACATAACCCGAAGCGAGGGGGAGCTTCATCTGCGGCCAGACCTCCGCGTAAACTTTAACCAACAGGTCCAGTTCTCCCCGCTGGCGCAGATAGGCCTCCAGACGGTCCATCGCCCGCAAAGCCAGCGGCCCGTATTGGACATAATCCTTCGCCAAACTTTGGTAGAGTGCGTGCGCTTCGACATGGCGTTGCGCTGCCGCCAGCGCATCAGCCCGCGAAAGATTGAGTTCCGCCTGCAAGTCCGGACGGGTTTTGAACAGGGCCATCACCCGTTGCAAACTGGTGATCTGTTCTTCCACAGGTCGGGCCTTGATCATGCGCACGTACATCCGAAAGGCAAATTCATCATACTTGCCCACGCAGTAACGCTCGATGGTCGTGGCCGTCTGGCTTAACAACGCTGGCGGCGCATCCGCCCGGGCGCACAAGTCCACCAGTGCCGTCCACGCCAGCGCATTGCCGGGGCTGCGGGCCAGAGCTTCCAGCGCCCACGCGGCGCGTTGGGGCTCGGGGGCATACGGTACGCTCTGCGCCAGCGCCACCGACAGCAAGCGCTGGCCCCGGGGCACGCCGTACAATTCCGCCGTCAGCGCCACATCGGCATCGGTAATCGTTTGGCCGGTCTGCGGGTCCACGATGCTGGCGCTCCAGAAATTATGCTCGGGATAGCGCCCGGAAGAAAAATCCCATTTGGCTTTGGCTGCGGGTTGGAAATACCCCACCCACGCGTGAAACCCCTCCCCGCGCCAGGACGTGCCGGTGCATAACGCCGTGGGCACCCCCTGCGCCCGTAACACCTCGGCGGCATAATACGCCTGATCTTTGCACACGCCCCCGAATTTGCGGATATTTTCCAGCGTATACGGCCGGCCCTCCCACGCCCCGCGTTTGAAATCGCTGAAATCATACGCGACATCAAAAAAGACCTTGCCCCAGACCTTGGGCAGGGACTGATTGTCAGTCGCCCAACTACGTTGCGCCGCATCCACCCGCGAGTTCATCAGATATAGCGCCACCGGCCACGGCAACTGCGCGGCGGTGACATACCCCTTGGGCTTCTGGGTGATGTGACGAAATATCTCGGCGGCCTGCCGCTGACACTCCGCCGCGCTCTGCCCTTCGCGGATCGGCGTATCCCAAACCACCGCCGCCGCGACCGCACATTCCAGCGCGGTCGGCACCACGTCGGGATAGGTTCGGCGCAGATGCGTGAGTACCGCCAGACTGGCCGGGGCATCATCTGCGGGAGTTAAGGCCAGCAGGAATATTCCCGCCAATTCCGGCGCCTCTTTCAGCAGGGTACGCAGTTCCTGCCGGACGGAATCAGGGGTCGTTATCGGAAAGTTTTGCACCACCGCCCGGGCCTGCGCCAACCGCACCAGCGCCGCTTCGTCACACCGTTTGGCATTAACTAAAGCCCCGCGTTGCTGGGCCTCCAGTGCGGCGATATACGCGGCAGTATGTCCCTGTTCCCATGCGGCCAGCGCATCCCCGGCAGTCAGGGCCATGGTTTGATACGCCGGCATCGTGGCCGGGACCGTGGTGGATGATCCCGCCGAGACTACGTTCACCATGGCACCCAATCCCAAAACCCACACTCCACCGAAACGGCGGAACCACCGGGCGAGATTGCACATGACATTGTACATATCTGTCACTGTATGTGAGGAAGCCTGCTTAGGTCAAACGGGGGCAACTGAAATGGTGTCCGTACTTACGTCGTCACCAACTTATGCTTCAAATACTGCCCCGTATAGGAACGTGGATTCTTGATAATCCGTTCCGGCGGGCCCTGGTCCACAATCAGCCCCCCGCCGCTGCCGCCCTCGGGGCCGAGGTCAATGATCCAGTCGGCGCATTTGATCACATCCAGATTATGCTCAATGATCAGAACCGTATTGCCCTGCTGCACCAGCCGGTTAAGCACATTCAGCAGGTTATGAATATCCGCAAAGTGCAGCCCCGTGGTGGGTTCGTCGAGGACATACAGGGTATGGCCGGTGCCGGGCTTGCCTAGTTCCGAGGCCAGTTTCACGCGCTGGGCCTCACCGCCGGATAGCGTGGTGGAACTCTGCCCGAGCTGCACATAACTCAGCCCCACATCATTAAGCGCCTGGATCAGATTGCGGATATTGCTGAACGAATCAAAGAAGGTCAGCGCCTCTTCGATCCGCATCGCCAGCACATCAGCGATGGACTTGCCGCGATATTTGATCTCCAGCGTCTCGCGATTGTAGCGTGTACCTTTGCAGGTTTCGCAGGTCACATACACATCGGGCAGAAAGTGCATTTCGATTTTCTTGGTGCCCTGCCCCTGACACTGTTCGCAGCGTCCGCCTTTGACATTAAAACTAAACCGCCCGGCCGTATACCCGCGGATCTTGGCCTCGCGGGTCTTAGCATACAGCGCGCGGATCAGATCAAACACACCCGTATACGTCGCCGGGTTACTGCGCGGCGTGCGGCCAATGGGTGATTGGTCAATCTCAATAACCTTGTCAATATACTGCGCCCCCAGAATGCGCGTGTGGGCGCCGGGGCGTTCCTTATTGTTATACAGTTTACGTTTTAGCGCTTTGAGCAGAATATGGTTGATCAGTGTGGACTTGCCCGAACCCGACACCCCCGTCACACAGACCATGCCCCCCAGCGGAATCTTCACGCTGAGATTCTGGAGATTGTTTTCTTTCGCCCCGATAATTTCCAGACACTCATCCAGCTCCACCCGCCTACGCGGCGACGGCACCACAATCTGACACTCGCCGGAAAGATACTTCGCCGTAATGGAATTGGGGTTCTTCAGCACTTCCTCCGCCGTCCCGGCGGCCATGATATTGCCCCCATGCGTACCCGCCCCCGGCCCGACATCAATCAGCCAATCCGCCGCCCGGATGGTATCCTCATCATGCTCCACGACAATCACCGTATTACCGATATCCGCCAGATGCCGCAGCGTGGCGATCAGCCTGTCATTATCGCGCTGGTGCAGCCCGATGGTCGGCTCATCCAGCACATAACACACCCCCACCAGTTTGCTGCCCACCTGCGTGGCCAGCCGGATGCGTTGGAACTCACCACCGGAAAGCGTGCCGGTCTGGCGGTTCAGCGTCAGATAACCCAGCCCGACATTTTCCATAAAGCCGATCCGCGCCACCACTTCACGCAGCAGCGGCGCGGCAATCTGTGTGCGTTCGGTATCCAGCGTCAGCGTGCGGAAAAACTCCAGTGCCTTGGTCACCGACAACTCGCACGCGTCATAAATCGAAATCCCCGCCACCTTCACCGCCAGCGCCTGCGGCCGCAGCCGCGCACCCTTACAGGCCTCGCAGGGCTTCTCGCCCAGATAGGCATGCAGCCGCGCCTTGGCAAATTCACTTTCCGTGGTTTCCCACCGCCGCTTGAGCAGCGGCATCACACCCTCAAAATCCGCCTTGTATTTCTTCACATCCTTGGGCAGCGTGCCGTGCATCAGGATGCGATGAATATCCGCCGACAAATCCGCGAACGGCGTGGCATCGGGCACCGAGAAATCATGGCAGAACAGCCGCATCAGCCGGTTGTAAAAGATATTCATCCGCCGGCCATTGCGGCGCAGCGGCTCGACCGCTTCGATCACCGGCTTGGTGGGATCGGGCACAATCAGGTCTTCATCAAATTCCAGTATGGTCCCCAGCCCCGAACACTGCGGACATGCACCATAAGGGCTATTGAATGAAAACAGCCGCGGCGACAATTCATCCAGCACCGCCTCGGGATGATCCGGGCAGGCATATTTGCTCGAATAAACGTGATCATGCCATTTGCCGTCCTGCTCCACCATCACCACCATCAGCCCATCGGCCAGCTTCAGCGCCAGCTCCACCGAATCCCCCAGCCGTGGCCGCAGATCGGCTTTGAGCACCAGCCGGTCCACCACCGCTTCGATAGTGTGTTTGAGATTCTTGTCCAGTGTGCCCACGGCTTTGATTTCCTGCACCGTGCCATTCACCCGGCAGCGCACAAACCCCTGCCGCATCATGGCATCCAGCACTTCGCGCTGCGTGCCTTTCTGCCCGCGCACCAATGGCGCCAGAATCATCAACCGCGTGTTTTCCGGCTGGGCCATGATCTGGTCAATAATGCTGCTGGCGGATTGGCTGACGATGGGCTTGCCGCAGACATAACAGTGTGGCGTGCCCGCGCGGGCATACAACACGCGCAGATAGTCATAAATTTCCGTGGTCGTGGCCACCGTGGAACGCGGGTTGGCCGAACCGGTGCGCTGCTCGATGGCAATCGTCGGCGGCAGCCCCTCAATCTCATCGCAATCGGGCTTTTGAATCTGGTCCAGAAACTGCCGGGCATACGCCGACAGCGACTCGACATACTTCCGCTGCCCCTCGGCAAAGATAGTGTCAAACGCCAGCGAACTCTTGCCCGACCCTGACAACCCGGTGATCACCACCAGCTTATCGCGCGGAATCTCCAGACTGATATTTTTCAGGTTATGCTCGCGGGCACCAACAATCCGAATACACTTGTCGTGCATACTGCTATCCCGACTTAGGGCCAAGAATCCAATCCAGTATTGTAGCTAATCCGGAGGGTTTTGGGGAACCTTGGGGGACCAGTCTGGCCGTAAGCATCGGTGGGATCAGTCGTTAGCCGACTCGGATTCGCGCTCCGTGGGCGGTATTTCGGCAGTTTCTCCAGTTTCCGGCAGTCCCAGACTCACCACCTTCTCCTGCCGGGCCAGTTGGCCGCACGCCGCGGCCACATCCCGCCCCCGGCTGCGCCGGATATGGGCATTACACCCCGCTGCCCGCAATTCGGACTGGAACGCAAAGGCCGACTTGCCCGTAGGCCGGCGGAACGGCAACTGCGGCACTTCGTTATAGTAAATCAAATTGACATTCGCCCGCATGGTCTTGGCCAGCGCCGCCAACTCGCGCGCATGTTCCGGCAAATTGTTCAGCCCATCGAGCATGATGTATTCAATCGTCACCTCGCGCCCGGTGGTATCAAAGTACCCGCGCCCCGCCGCGACAATCTCGGCCAGATGGATATTCTGGGCCCAGGGGATAATCTGCCGTCGCAGCCGGTCATTGGGCGCATGCAGACTCAGCGCCAGTGTGATGGGGATTTTCAAACTGGCCAGCTTGGTAATTTGCACCGGAATACCCACGCTGCTGACCGTGATCCGCCGCGCCCCCATGGCAAAGGCCCACGGCGCCATCAGCCCGCGCACCGCGCCTACCGTGGTCTCAAAGTTCGCCAGCGGCTCGCCCATGCCCATGAACACAATATTGGTCAGCCGCTCTTCCAGCGGCATGCGTGCCTGCAACCGCAGGGCCTGCTCCAGAACCTGCCCAGTGGTCAGATTCGCCTGCCAGCCATCCAACCCGCTGGCACAAAAGGCACACTTCACCGGACAGCCCACCTGCGTGGACAGGCACGCCGTCCGCCGCTTGGCCGGAGCCACCGCGCCGTGCTCATCGTTGGGTTCATCGGCGGCGGGGATCATCACCGTTTCGGTCAGCCCCCCATCGGGCCATTGAATCAGGATTTTTTCGGTGCCATCGGCACTGACGTGATGCTTGACCTCCTGGCCTTCCAGAATCACAAAATTCTGCGCCAGCAAATCGCGATTCAGCTTGCTGATATTGCTCATCGCGGCGAAATCGGTCACCCGCCGGACATACACCCACTCCATCACCTGCTTGGCGCAAAAATGCGGCAGGCCCAGCGCCTTGAGCCGCGCGGTCAATTCATCCAACGTGAGATTAAGCAAATGTTCCATGACTTCAGGCTCCGGCCAGCACGCGCAGACCACCCCGCGCCGGCGGCGCTGGCGGTGGGTCTACCGGCTGGCTCACCGGCTGACCTGCAGTAATATCCAACATGCGCTGCAAGGCCAAGCGGGCCCAGTACGCGGTATAAGGTTCAACCGAAATCTGATTGGGTACCACCCCCGCCACCAACTGGTCCAGCACCCACGCCAGATGCGCCAGATCAATGCGGTACATCGTCGTGCACAGACACTGACACTCGGACAATACCACAATTTTCTTATCGGGATATTTGGCCATCAGGCGATTGACCATGTGCACTTCTGTCCCCACGGCCCAGACGCTGCCCGCAGGCGCCGCGGCAATAGTCTTACCGATTAAATCCGTCGAGCCGGATAGATCCGCCTTCTGCACCACTTCCCAGCAGCACTCGGGATGGACGATGACCGTCACGCCGGGGTATTGCGCCCGGGCCTGATCTACATGTTCGGGGCGGAATAATTGGTGTACCGAGCAATGGCCCTTCCATAAGATGAAACGGGCATCGGCAATTTGTGCGGGCGTTAATCCGCCGTTAGGCTGACGATAATCCCAGACGACCATCTGTTCCAGCGGAAAGCCCATCTGATAGGCCGTATTGCGGCCCAAATGCTGGTCGGGGAAGAATATAATTTTGCGCGTGATCGGGGCATCAGGATCGGCCCCATCCAGCGCCCAGACGAGAATTTTCGCGCAATTACTGGACGTACACACCGCCCCGCCATGCCGGCCCACAAACGCCTTATTGGCCGCGCTGGAGTTCATATACGTTACCGGCAGCAGCGTCACCTCAGGCCCGCACACCCGCGTCAACGCCTCCCAGGCGTCTTCCACATCGTCCACCTGCGCCATATCCGCCATCGAACAACCCGCCCCCAGGTCCGGCAGAATTACCTTCTGGTGCGGCCCGGTCAGCACATCCGCCGACTCGGCCATGAAATGCACCCCGCAGAAGATGACAAATTCCGCCGCCGTCTGCTGGGCCGCATCACGCGATAACTGAAACGAGTCCCCCACCACATCGGCGAACTGGATGACCTCATCCTGCTGATAATGGTGGCCGAGAATCACCAAACGACTGCCCAGCGCGGCCTTATGGGCCGCAACCCGGGCGGCCAGCACACTGGCCGGGGTGGTCAGGTAGTCACGGGGGATAGGTTGCTGCCATTGCATCGCTAAAGTAAATCTCCGTAGAACATTACGCTAATTATAGCGTCAGATGCCTACGGATGAGACCCCCACCGGGTCAAGATTTTCCGC
>JBAXGE010000046.1:0-14357 GCA_037139555.1 Phycisphaerae bacterium | reverse complement strand
AATACGAATGCTGGCCACAAAAAAAGCAACCCCGGCCGAGCCGAGGTTGCGGGTTGGATTTCATTGGTTACGCTGGTTTACCAGCACGTGGGGGCCTTAACCCCGGAACGAAAAACCGATCGAGATACCCGAGCCACCGCGTTCGTACCGCTGCGGTTGATACACCGGCATGGGACGATAGATCGGCGGCGCGTACACCGGTCCATGATACATCGGGGGAGCATACATCGGCGGACGATAGTAAACCGGCGGGGCGTACATCACGGGGCCGGGATACATCATCACCGGCGGCCGATGGATCGCAACGGGCTGACATGCCGGAGCCTGATACATTGGCGGAGCATACACCGGGGCGCGATAGACCGGAGGATGATTGTATACCTGCGGTTGATACACGGGTTGCTGGTACACGGGCTGCGGTTGTACCGGGACGTAGCGACTACCTTCGTAGTAGCCACCCTGAAACGAGACATTGCCGTCCCGATATCCGATCCCGATCGAAGTCTGAGCGGAAACCAAACCCGCGCTCAGGACGAGACCACCAACCATCAAACCGGCCAACATCATATTGCGTGTCATGATAGACCTCCTTGGTCTGTTAGGCTGGTCGGGCCAGGGTTACACCTCCGTACCCGACAAAGCACTGATGACACTAAATAACGCGATGGGGTGGCGCTAGACCCGCAACCAAAGTCCGGTTAGTGGCCGTTTTCTTGCACGCTGGCATATAAGTCGAGCATCAACTGATAGTTACACTCGGCGGTGTAATCTTTAAGATAGGCCTGCCGGGCCAAGTCACGCATGGCTTCGAGTCGCTGGGGATTCTGCCATAATTGCGTTATTTTGTCAGCCAGATCGTTGGCGTCGCCAGGTGTGAAATGCACGCCAGTCTCACCGTTGCTGATCAGGTCTTCACCGGTACCAATCCGGCTGGCGACCACGGGCACCCCCGCCGCGAGGGATTCAATGGCGACCAGACCAAAGGTTTCGCAGTAGCCTTCCGATGGCCAGACTGAAAACGCGGCTTTGCGGACGAGATTCTGCAAAGAGTGACGTTCCAGCCAGGGGATGACCTCGACATGCTCGAGCCCACCATAACGCAAAGCCTTTGCCACATCATCTTCCATGCGGCCCGCCCCGCGAATCTTGAGCGGGATACGCAGCCCCTGTTCGGATAGTTTCCGCCAGGCGTCCAGCAAGGTCATGATGCCCTTTTCGGGATCCAAGCGGCCCACGAACAAAGCATAGCCGGCACTGGGTTGCACCGGCCCCGGATCGGCATCCACAAAATGGGGCTTGATGGTGATTTTATCAGCGGGGATACCACCTTGGACGAACAAGTCTTTCCAGCGCGGGGTGAAGACCACGTACCGGTTGACGGCATGCTGCCAGGTTCCCAGCCAGCGGTGATAGGTTGCCATCCCCGCGACCGTGGCGGTGGCCAGGGTGGATTTACGATAACACTCATGAATCACGCCGGGCCAGGCGAAACGTTTGCCCAGACACTCGGTACACAACTGGCCATTGCGATAAAATGTGGCTTGTGGGCACAACAAACGGGCATTGTGCAAACTCATCACAATCGGTACTTTTTCGGCCTTGGCGGCGTGAATGACCGAAGGCGAAAGCAGGGGGAAGAAATTGTGCAGATGCACCACGTCAGGCCGGCGTGACCGGATCAGATTGCGAACTTCACGATACTGCTTACGGCTCCAAAAGGTCCCAATGAGTACCCCAGGCAGATTGAAACCATGGATTGCATCGTTGTGGACACTATAACGAACCACTTCGTGCCCGTGGGCACCCAGCAGCGCGCTTTCCGCATCAAAAACGGTGTCTTCCCCGCCGGGTTGCTGATAGAAATTATGCAGGATCAATACGCGCATTATTTTGAGAACCACTTATCTTTCATTCGCAAGAATATGCTTTCATAAAAGTGATACGACAATGATGATACCAAAAGACTTATAATCAACGCAATCAGAGTCAGTCCAATAGTTTTGGGAACACTACCCTGACACCTAGACTCGTAATTGGCAAGTTGCGAATTGATTGGGAAGTGAAAAACGTATAGACTATAGCTAATACTACCAACATACACGATCGGCTTCCATGACAAAAATATAGAAAGTACGGATTTGTCATTTTTCAATAAATGCAATATCACCCCACTAAAACCTACTGCATACAAAGTGTATCCAAACACGTCGTAAAAAAATGTGCCTGGGCCATATATTTTAGACTGAATAAAAGCCATAACAAAAATTAAAATGTAACTCAAATACCAGAAACGATACCCGACACCAATAATCGAATGATTCCTAATATACAAATAAGCCAATAAACCGCCTAGCACGAGAGAATCTGCTCTCGATATAGTAAAAACATGATTCCATATCTCACTTTGCTGACGAAAATAAACCCATATAACGAGTCTGGTAAAAACACATAAAATGATTGCGAAAATTATAACTCGGGGCAAAACTCGAGAAAACTGCTTAACCAAGAATGGCCACACCATATAAAAATGCTCTTCAATAGCAAGTGACCAAAAATGAACAAAAGTCATGTTGGCGCCAAGTATGATCATTTGATACACGTTACCAAGATACAAAACCAACCATGGCCACGTCAGATAAAACCGTTCAACCTTATAGCTAGGAAGCAACTGCGGCAAGAAATAACATATCATCGCAAATCCAGCAATTGCGCTGTAATAAAGCGGAAATATTCTAAGCACCCTTCTCCCGTAGAAATTATAATAATACTTTTTATCACCAATACTTTTCATCAATATTGAAGTTATCAGGAATCCCGATAAAACAAAGAAAAGATCCACGCCAATCGCCAAACAACCAGTAACTCTTTTATCTATAAACCCACCTGTAAAAGAGCTTAACATCCAATCATTCCAAGGCATGTGAACAAAGACAATCATTAACGCGGCTACACCACGTAGTCCGTCGAGAGCCAGATATCGGTTTGATCTCTCGGATATCAGCTTTGCACCAGTCGCATCACTCATAGACCGCTCCGAAATAATATTTGTTAAATAGTCTATCCATATTGTATTTAATGCCCAGCGAGTTTTTCCAGTTCACGAATTGCCTGCTCGTGTATTACGCTTTCTTCGGGTGTGAAGCGCATCCCCACCACTTTGGCGGGTACGCCCGCAACAATACTATACGCGGGAACATCTTTGGTCACGACCGCACCGGCGGCCACCACCACGCCACGCCCCAGGGTCACGCCTGAGACGATAATGGCACCGTAACCAATCCAGCAATCCGGTCCAACAATAATTCCCGGCTCCGTGCGGTACGGCGAATCGGCATCACCAATCCAAGGCGCGTAACGCATCGGTTTACCCAGACTGTGCATGTCGTGATCACGTCGCCCGACCAAACCGACCCGATTGGCGATCATGGTGTAACGTCCAATACAGCCATTAACCTCAATCGTACAGCCCTTACCGATATAGACATCATCTTCGACAACCAATTCTCGGGGCGCCCAGAGGACCGTGCCGGGGCCCAAATGGACACGTTTACCAAGTTTGACATTATCGCGCACCGCATACCAACGGTTGATCGCTTGAAATAACGCACGGAGAAACTTATTCATTTGCTGGCACCATCAGCTAGAGTTAGGCGTGGGTGGTTACGGGTAAATATCGTTGCACAACTTCCGCAATCATCCGTGCTTCACGTTCATCACTATTGATCAGCGCCAGCGCCCGGGCGGCTCGTCCCATGGCGTGCAATTCCGCTGTGGGTGTACGGAGCATACGGCGGAGTGCATCCCGGGCGGAAGTTTCGTTGGTAGGATCAAAAGTCCAGCCATGTTGACCATCCACTACGATTTCACTCACGGCCTGAGCATACACGCTGCCCAGTACCGGAACTTCACACGCCATGGCTTCGTTTACCACCATGGCCCATTCATCCGCCAACGAGGGCAGGAAGAACACATCGGCCTGGGCGTATACTTTGGGCAAGTCGTGATAAGCCACCTGATCCAGCCATGTGATAGTGAGATTGGACGGCAGCGGATAAACCAATAGGGCGGCTTTTTCGGGCCCCCAGCCCGCGACCAACAGTTCACAGGCCCGTCCGCTAGCGGCTATTTCGGAAGACAACCAAGGTAATATACCGACGAGATTTTTTCTCGGAACCAGTTGGCCAACATAAAGAATTTTTAGAATTGCCGTGCCCTCCGCTTTGGCAGGCAGTGCACCAAAAACCGAGGTATCGGTGCCCGAGGGAATCACGGTGGCCCGGGCTGCGGGCAAGCCCAGACTTTCCAAATGCCGGAGTCCACTGTGACCATTGACAATCACATGGTACAATCGCGCCAGCAGGAAACGGCGCACGATGCGCCGGAGCAAGCCCCGATGCGCCTCGGTAGATTCCGCAACGCGCACAAAGGCGATCAGGGTGCAGTCCTTGCGCCCCCAACGATACCACCATGCGGCCAGCGTGCGAAAGCCCAATTCCAAACTGATGATGACGCGGGGTTTGATCCGACTTAAATCACGGGTGGTGCTGATGGGGATAGCCACGGTGGGTGGATCCCAACCCTGGGTGAGATTCCGGCGGCTGCGGCGCAGCCGGAAGGTTTTCTGGATGGTCACCTGCAAGGTGCCAAATTGCGCCTGCCACGGCCGGCCATCCTGCATCGCCTGCGATAACAGAAACTGCAACGTCGGCAGGTTGCGTTGCAGCAATTGGAACATATTCATTGCATGCAACGGGATGTAACTCGTTACGCACACGACCGGAGCGGTGGTTGGGGCATTTGCGGGCATAATATCTTCTATACCGTAGGCTGGGGCATCGGCCATTTACCAGTAACGACCGCAGTTATTGTAGTACGGTGCTGGGCGTGCGGCGGGTACGCTGTTACGGTCACGGGCATGGGGGCAAAATGACCACGTAATTTCTTCTTGATATGGTGCATGCGTTTAACGATTTTTTTCGTCCATTGCCAACCGTGGGCATATTGTCCGGCAATCTGGGCACATTCGGCCCGGTGCAGACTGCCGAGACTCAGATTTTTACCGTGAAGCATGAATAATGAGGTCAACACATCCAGAGTACCCATACGAACCCCACGACGACGCATGCGCAGGAACCAATCGGCATCCGCTGCGGCACGATAACGGGTATCGTACAATTCGGACCAGTCGGCAAAGCTCCCCCGGCGTACAAACGTGGCACAGGTAAAGACCGGCAGATTGTCCAAAGCGACATAGAGCGCATCCGGCACCAGAGGCCGACGATAACACAAAGGCTGCAAGTGTTCGTCCGTGACGATAAATCCCGCGTACAAGACGTCAATTTCGGGTCTGCGGGCAAACTCTGCAACCACCCGGGTCAAACTGCCGGGCAGGTATTGTTCATCGGCATTCAGTAACCCAACATAGTCACCGGTTGCCGTCGTCCAAGCCCGGTTCAGCGCGTCATACATCCCTTGATCGGGAGCTGAGACCAGGTCCAAACCCGCACCATGGGGCAAACCCGCAAGACTACCATCGCTGGAACCACCATCGCGGATGTGGTGGCGAACCGAGACCTGAGCCGTCCTTTGATCGGCAACAGAACGCACGCAGCACGCCAAGATTGGTCCGGGATTGAGCGTGGGCGTGAGGATGGAAAAACTAGCCGACAAGGACACGTTCTACCGCCGTTTTGATAATTTCGGCCGAGCGCAGACTGGTGATTGCCTGAAGGGCCTTAAGACGCATGGCCAGCAACGCATCGGGATGTTGACTCAACCAGTGCAATTTATCGAGAAATTCCCCGGCCGTGGTGCAAATGTAGCCACAACCGGAAACCTGAACCAGTTCCTGAATCTGGCCCACCGGGGTGGTCAGCACGGCCTGGCCGCGCAGCATGGCATCCATGGCCGGCAACGGCCCCCCCTCCTGATAGGACGTACAAAGATAAATCTGGCTGTGATCCAGCAATTGGCGATAATGCTCATCGGAAATGGGGCGATGGCTGAGTTTCTGCGCAAAGGTAACCCCGGGAATGCGACATTCCCGATGAATCTGCCGCAACAACTCATAATTTTTTCTCCGATACACCCGCCCCACGGTCAATACCTTGATGCGCTCGGTCCAGGTAATCTCACTTGGATTTCGGATGGGCAATACTCCGGTGGTGGGGACCAATTTTAGCGCTTTATGCCGACCGTCCAACACGGCAAAAAGCTCTGCGGACGTTACCACGACCGTATCCGCCGTGGCCAGACTCTTTCCAATGGTCTCCGGCACCACCTGCTGCTTCCAAGCGGGATTTTCCGCAAATATTTCCATCGGATCATGCACGCTGCAAACTATCCGGCCAGCCTGGACACCGGCACAAAGACAACGCTGCATTAACCACATGTAGCCGTACCAGACCACCGAAAAATTACGGGCATAGCCGGGGTTTTGCTCCAACCACGCCACATCCACCATCGTGCCCCCCAGATCCTTGAACCAGACCTGACCAACGTTATAAATTGCCCATTTGTATCCTGAATATACATAGAGCACACGCTCCGCCCAGGGGCCTTCAATCCGTTCCGGTGGATGGATGTGCTGACCGCGCAATTTATCACACAGAATATAGGCGGCATCCACACAAAAAGTACCCAGACCGGCCATTTTAATACGGTACAATTGCTTTTTAATCATATATTTTGACTCAATATTTTTTTATAGACGTTGCTTATCTGGTTGACTTTGTTATCCCAACTTAACTCATGGGCGCGCGCCATGGCTCCAGTTGACAACCGAGTCAATAACTCAGAATCGTTCATGAAACACTCTATAGCGTGGGCAAAACCCGCGATACTGGTGGCGGGGTTAAGCAGAGGGACTTTAATTCCACATGTGTCATTGACCGCAGTACCCATGCCGCAGGCATCGTGACAGAGCACCGGCATACCCAGAGCAAGTGCTTCCAGCACTACATGCGGGGTTCCCTCTTTTAACGATGGATGAACCAGGATATGGCCCAGCCGCATGACGGTCAAGGCATGATCACGTGGTAATTGTCCATGCCATGTAATACCTGAATTAATCCCCAATGTTATTGCCTGTTTCTGCCAGGCATCCCGACAAGGACCATCGCCCAGAATATCCAGATGCCAGGAGAATTTACTGGGCAGATGGCGCAATGCCTGAAACAAAAGCGGTAAGGCTTTACGGGCCAAAAATAACCCGCTATAAACCAGTCTTATGGGTTCGGATTCCAATCGAACACGGGGGCCTGCCGTCAATTCCGGTGTACAACCCGTTTCGATCATCAACTCAGTATCATGCCCCCATAGGTTCTTGACCATCCGATAGTCTGCCGGGGTAACCGACCAGATATGTTTGGCAGCACGGGCTGCCCGGTGATGACGTCCCGGTAAACGCATCTGCATGCGATTGCACAGATCACGTAGCAGTGGAGGTATACATGACCGCCCCAGTGCGGGGTAATAAGGCCAAGGAATACCATCAGCACCGTTTATTGGCCCCCACACGAAAGGGATGGGTAATTGCCACAGATAACCAGGTTCACGATAACCAATCACCGTGAGGTGGTGGGTTAAGTCAAAAGGCTTATCGGCATGCAACTGACGGGCACGTTGGTAGGCCAATCTTTGCCATTTTTTATAGGCCTTATACCACAAAAACCACAAACCGGGTTTGTTGTGCCAACATTCATAACGCGATATCGAAGCATCAGGCGGAATATATTCCACCGCTAAACCAGGAGTTGGTATATGTTCCGCCTGCCAGCGTTGCAGGTCAGCCCGATGCGGACATGATTCCGCCACATCACCGGTCAAGACAGTAACATCATTGTGTTTGGCCAAACGTGTGGCCACATTCCAGCCCACCGCAGATTCAGACCCTTTATAGGGGGAGAAATAATAGGCCGACAATAAAATACGTGGTCGTTTCATCGGTTTAAAATCACGCGCAGGTAAGGACGGGGCCAGAATAATAACCATTTCCAACCGCAGTGGCGCCGGACAAATTTATACCAGTCGGTTGGGGGCATGCCTTTACGGCTGTTCAGCAAACGCCAACGCTCACGCCGACTGTGGCCTTTATACCAGTAACTTGGACAGGGATTATCGACACATTCCGCCACATATTCGGGCGTCATAAAGATGGCACATGCGGCCGCACCGGCCCGATAACCGTAATCAATATCCCCGAAACCATGCTGGTAGGTGTCCAGCGTTCCCACCCGTTCATACACCAAGTTGCATACGAGAATACAATTCCCCTGAAAGGTGTCGCAGGTCTGAATCTGACCGGTTGGCTCCAGATCGCGGAGGATGAGAGGATGGGCCCCCGGCCGTACTTTTCCGGCGTAACTGCGTTTACCACTAAGAGGGTCCCGACAGGCCCCCACTACAATCACGGCATCCGTACCCGTTTGGCAAGCCTGCTTATGACTGTCCAGCAGCAACATCACGGCCCCAGGCAACAACATGGTGTCATCATTCAGCCACAGGTAAAAATCAGGCTTAGACCTGGCGGCATGCTGCCAAGCCAAACGCATACCGTTGCACCAAAACAGATTCCCATCTCCGGGAATTACCTTTACCTCAGGGAACGCGGCATTTACAGCGGCGGTGGTCCCATCCGTGCTGCCATCGTCCACTAAATAAACCACCAACTCGTGGTCCATCGGCAACGATTGGGCATACAAGGCCCGTAGACATGCCAAGGTAGTCGCGCGACGATTATATACAGTAAGGAGAACTGCGATCCGAGTACTCATAGTCGCTTTCGTTGGATAACGCGGATCTGATTCAAGGTAGTGGCAAGTAACATTTTAAAACAAATACTCTTTGTTACCAGATTGTTGATATAATTACTACAGAAGGGCCTTAATAGGCCATAATATCAGCTTCTAACGTACTTATTCCTGCTCATTCGTGAATGATATGCATAAACTGCTGCAGCACCCATGAACAAAACAAAAACAACCATGGAGTCATCATTATAGGCCATATAAAAAGAATGCCCAGTGATCACTGCCATAAGACAGAATGACACCGAATGATATTCATCAATGGCATATTTTCTTGTCAGCAGTATTTTAAAACTTCCATATATAAATCCAAATAGTATCAGCGCATAAAACACCACGGAAACCGCACCCATTCTAATATACAAATCAACATACATATTATGTGCGACCAAATAATCTTTTCCCATTTCAGCATCAGACATTTTAGCATGAGTGCCAGCCGGCATACCCAATACCCAATAATCTTCAGCTCGTGCGATCAAGTATTCCCATCGCTCCTGACGCCATGCGGCGGTACCATCACTATCAGGGTCTGTAATAGCTTGCGCACGTACTCTGATTAAATCGGCCTGTTCTTTACCAAAAATAGAATCGCCAAGTGATGTGGTCATTATCATGAACACACCAATCAATCCTAAAACACCAATTAAAGGTAAAACAACCCGGGTAAAGCCATTATTTTTTCCCAGCAAACCGAGACCATTCATGATGGTAAAAAATATCATTGCGGCAATACCTGCAAGCCAGACGCTACGATGGTCTGCAATCAAAACCATAATAACATATATTCCGAGTAGCGGCATACGCCACCAATACTTTTTATGATTTTTCCATAAGAATACCATACCCAGGGCACCCATGAGCATGAGCAACGCACTTGAAGCGCTACAAAATCGCATGCCTCCAAACCCCCCTAAACCGAATGAAAATATTGTTAAAATAGATATTGCCAATGTAGCAAGCGGTGATAAAAACAAGGCATTCCGAAGCTTAATAATAATATCTGATATCCCCTCAGACGTAACAATAACCCACAAAGCAAAGAAGTAATACCCATAATTTCTCAAATATTCACCACCCACAGGAAATATACTTATGCCATCTGCTAGAGCTATACCTGCCTTGATAACACCAACAGCAAAAAATCCAAGTAAAGAAAAAAAAGTTAATCGCGCAATATTATTGGGTATACCTTTTTTAAATAGATGCCAAATACACCCAAAGATAGACGTGACTATAAGCGGCGTGTAAAGATTAATATTAGCGCCACTCATACTTACACCACCCACCCCTTCACTACCATCGCGGGAAGTATAAATAGCAAAATAACCACTAATGATAGGTACTGCAACCGTCAAATAGAATGCTGGATACCAAACCGGCCGAGCCATAACCAACCACAGCCCCAGCACCATAGATATAAATATCGTAGCATAAATTAACATTTAAACTCCTTGTAACGCTTGTGTGTTGGAATGATTGAGACTGACTGCACGGTAACTTTCATAGGTCGCAGTGGAACATTTGCGCCAGTTGTATTTCTGTCCCAGCAGGGCCATGGCCGCGCCTGCCAGCACACTTTTGGATTTGATGGCACGAGCAATCGCCGTGGCGATCGATTCTGGTTCCGCAGGATCAAAGTAGGTCGCACAGTCCCCCGCCACTTCCCGGAAACACGGCGTGTCACTGCACACGATCGGACACCCCTCGGCCGCAGCTTCCAGCAACGGGATACCAAACCCCTCGTAACGGGACGGAAACACAAAGGCTTCCGCGTGTTGATACAGTGCGGTCCGGGGGGCACTGCCGGGCAGGATGGTGACGCGCTGCGCGATTCCCAATTCGGCCAAGGAGGACAATTCATCGGCCGACCAGGGTTTACCACCGTAGACGGCCAGACGTACCTGCCGATGCAATTGGGGGGCTTGCGCGTAGGCCCGGAGCAAGGTGGCAAAGTTTTTATACCCCGCGCGGTTGCCCACATAGAGGATGTAGGGCTCGGGCAAGTTGGCCGGGCGGGGCAAAGGGCCGGCGGGTTCCGGTCCGGCCAAATACGTCACACTGGTGCGGGCAGCCACCTCGGGATAGTATTCGAGCAGATCGTTCCGGGTGGTTTCCGAGATACAGAAGATCCATTCGGCGCGGGCAATGGCTGCGCGCTTAAGCGCGGGGGTGGCGGTATCCGGCATAAACTTTTCGTGGATCATATCGTAGACCGTCAACACCCGATGTGCTTTGAGATCAAGGCCAGGCGGATTGAAGGCATAATTGGTTTCATGAATAATGTCAGGTTGCACGGCCCGTAATTGACGGGCACACAGGCTTTCGGAGTATTTTTGGCCGCGGAATTTACGGGGCACATGCGGTAACCACAGACCCCGAATCTCAACCCCCTGGCCGCGCAGCGCACGTAAGTTATAATTGCGGTAGAGACCGCCGCAGAACACCGGACGAACCTGATCCAGTTGGGATAAGCCCAAGGACAGCCGCACAAAATACTCGGCCACACCGCCATAATATTCGGACAGAAAAGTTTGGTTATCAAATGCAACCGTAAGCATAGTCTACGAGGCCAGTTCCGCCGAGGTTAGTTCGCGAATGACCCGGCATGGGTTACCGGCGGCAATCACGTTGGCCGGGATGGATTTGGTGACAACGCTGCCAGCACCGATGATGGAGTTATCACCGATGGCCACACCTTTCAGGATGATACAGTTGGTGCCGACAAATACGCGCCGTCCCAGACTGACCGGGGCCACGCCGATCGCGGTAAAATCAACCACTTGCCGCGCCTGCGCGGCGAGGGGATGAAAATCAGTATCGGTAATGGTCACATTGGCCCCCAAGAGCGTGTCGTTGCCGACCGCCACGGAACGGGCCGCACAGATACTGCCGCCGGACATACCCACGCGTTCGCCAAGCAATATGGTGGCGCCCGGTTGGAGGGTGGCCAACACCACGGGATGATTTATTCCCAAGGGTGTGTAATAGGAGTTGGAGATCAACGTGACTTCATCCGCCAGATTGACATGAGAACCCGGCACAAGTTTAAGGATGGGGAAGCCGATAAAACGTACGGAGTCAGTCCGCGAAACCATAAGTTTGGAGAGCGTAAGATGGGTGTATAAGTTAGCCCAACGCCACAGGATTTTACGGATTATTTCCATAGCAAATCACCAACCCACACCCGGCATTATGCGCGGTATTGTTGCACATATTTACTGACCCCAACGCAGCGGCTGAACACCTGGACAGACTGATGCAGGTTGTGCCCAATCTCATGTCGGGCTGCCGGGGACATTTGGGCCAGCGCGGTAAGTTTTTCGGCTAATACCTGAGCATTAAGCGGGGTATAGACCAAGCCCGGTATGGCCGTGGAGAAATCGCGCAAGCCGGGAACATCCGTCAAACATACCATACAGCCGATACTCATTGCTTCCACAGCGGCAATGCCAAACCCTTCCAGGAGCGAGGTTGTGACGTGGACATCACAACCTAGGATGTAATCTTCCGGGTTCGACTGCGGTCCCAGAAAGCTCACGCGTTCCGCGATACCCAAGTTTTGTGCCAACGCCCGCTCGGGCTCCGGGGACCGCTCTTTACCAATGTGCAAATAGCGCCAGTTCACATGTTGGGGTAATAACACCAGCGCCTCGAGCAACAACTCATGGTTCTTGATGGTTGAGCAATTACCAACGGTGACCACGCAAAACACATCCGGGGCCATATTTAACCGCGTTCTGGCTGAGGCATAGTCGGACTCGGTACGCGCCGGGAAACGACGTTCATCAAACCAGTTGGGAATGACCACGCTGGGTGAACTATACAAATGCCGCTCATTATCCTGAACGGATTTGCCCAGACTGATAAACCGACAACCGAGGCGGGCGCAAAACCAACGCTCAAACGCGCGGCGGAGCCGTAACATTCCCGAATATTTGAAAATGCTATGATGCGTTTTTACGATCGTCTTGACCCCGGCGCGACGGGCGTCCCACACCATCAACTGCACACCACGTTCGGTGTGAATATGCAAAACATCAATGCGCTGATCAATGAGCAACTTCCGAAAGGCCTGACGCTGGTGCCGATCAGTAGCAAACGGCAGGTGTAGTACTTGATAGCCAATTCGGGTTAATTCATCCGCGAATATGCCTACAGTCGGACCAGTCGCCAGCAATATCGGCGTGATTGCATGCTCGTGCCACAGGTCGAACGTGCAGTGCAGCATGCGTTCCATACCCGAGGGCATGAGTTCGTACAGGACATGCAGTACTCTGAGTGGACTTTCGATATCGGACATATTGGGTTTATGCAATTAAATATTATTTCAGTGGTGCCAGTTGACTAACTCTTCATAATATCACGGGCAAGCAGACATGCCGTGCGTAGCTTATTCCCATATTGATGATTGAACTTCAAGTGCGGGATAAATTTCCGGTAGGAGGCCGAACTAATCCCCTGTCGCACATAGCGGTGAAGATACATTTTTTTATTATCAATAACGCTATCGGCAAGCAACGCAAACGAGCTGTCCATACCATGTATTTCCACTGCCCGTTCCATTACGGTGAGGTAATCTACAATCGTATCGCTTACCCCAGGCTCTGGTCTAACGACAGACACTCCATCAGGCAGCAAGGAAGTATCTAACTTCAAATTTCGAGCCGCGTCATCGTGTAAAAATATATACTTTTCGGACTTCACTATTGTATTGTATACCTCATCTTCACGTTCACGGTCTCTGGTCACCTCAAACTTGCCCCAGCGATCATCGAAGTTGAGTTTGTTCTCCGCGTAGAATAGTTCGTCAAATCTCAGTCCGGTCTGTATGGTGTCATATACATTCCATGATTGAGAAATGACATGACAGCCTGCTTTTTTGTACTCGTCGGCAAGTTGATCAGATTGATTATCACCATGCTCGCCAGAATCAACCATGCAGGCATTAATATTGTCACATGATTTGAACAATCTATTGAAAGTCGGCAAGTTATGCTTGCGGACCGGCGTATACACAATGTACTTAGATGCGTAATAACGCACCATGGGGCTGAATATTATTAGATCGCCCAAGCCAATATTGAGGCGTAAATAGAGTTTTTCCATAATACACAACCTTTGATTCAATACCCTGATTTTCGCATGTATTATAATACCAATTATTCTGATATTAAATAATCAGATATAGTCAGCATACACTGCAAGTGTGTCACGCGACAATTTTAATAAATTTTCTCTTTTTGTATTCCTGTTAACTATGCAATCCATTGTTTTTTGGTATAGATAATCTGCATCGCAGGCATCTTTAACATACAGGGCGTGTTGGCCCAGATTTTCAACCATTAGCAAGCGTGTATCGGTCCCGATCGCCACGCCTGGAATACCCATGCCTGCCAGGGCAACCGAGGCGTGAAGACGATTGCACAGGCTCACGGTACCACGATTCGTGGCCGAAAAGTATTCCATGGGATCACGCGGCATGATAACTTGATCGTCTTTAGCCAGCGATTGCGCTAGAGTTTTTTCCGCCTCATTGTGGGCGATCCA
>JBAXGE010000045.1:0-14383 GCA_037139555.1 Phycisphaerae bacterium | reverse complement strand
GGTCGCAAACCGCCCGCAACTGGATGTGGCGCTATCATGGCGTCAGCATCGGGGCCTACAGTTATGGCGAATTATTTGATCCGGCCTTAACCCCGCCAGGCGTGGTCATCGGACGCTACTGCTCGCTGGCTCCCGGCGTGCGCTTTCATCCCCAGAATCACCCCTTGGACCGTCTGACCACGCACCCATTCTTCTACGACCGTCGTTTGGGACTGCTTGACCACGATCATCTCGACCCCGCGCTGATTACTGTCGGCTCGGATGTCTGGATGGGCCGTAACGTCATGGTCACCCCCGGCTGCAAAACCATCGGCCATGGCGCCATTGTCGGCACTGGCGCCGTGGTGACCCGCGATGTCCCGCCCTATGCCGTGGTGGGGGGTAACCCCGCCAAAATCATCAAATACCGCTTCGACGAACCCATGATCGCAGAACTCCTCGCCAGTCAGTGGTGGCAACGCGATATTCGCTCCTTGGCACAGTCTTTGCCTCATTTACTCAAGAGGCTTGACCACGAGGGCTTACAGGCAATTCTGCATCAGAATGAGCCTAACCCCTAGGGATTACCCAAGCCTTCGCAAAATGAGACGGAGGCTGACCATGAGCGAAACCTTTATACCCAGCCCAATCAATCCCGCGGCCACCAAGCCCGTGGTTACCAATTGGCCTCCACCCACACCCACCGCCAGCATCATCATCCCAGCCCATAACGAAGAAAACGTCATTGGCCGCTGTCTGGATTCCATTCTGGCGGATGCCCAGCCCCATGAATTCGAAATTCTAGTCGTCTGTAACGGCTGCACCGATGGCACCGCCGCCGCGGCCCGCAAATATGGCACCGCCGTACGGGTGTTGGAAACCTCCGTTGGTTCCAAGAGTTACGCCTTGAACATGGGCGATTGCACCGCCCGTTCCTGCCCGCGGTTTTACCTCGATGCCGATATCGTCATTACCACCGCCACGATCCGTGAGACCATTGCCCTGCTCAAACAGAGCCAGTATCTCGCCTCTGCCCCTAAAATTGAGTTTGACCTCACCGGTGCCAGCATGGCGGTGCGGTCGTTTTATCGCATCTGGCAGTTGCATCCCTATTTCCGCCGCAGCATGATCGGTTCGGGGCTGTATGCCCTGAGCGCAGCGGGGCGCAAACGCTTTAAATCATTCCCCAAACTTACGGCTGATGATGCCTTTATCCATCGGCTCTTCAAAGATTCCGAACGCGTGACGCTGCCGGGACGGACGTTTACGGTCCGGGCACCGCTGAACCTGGGCTCCCTGATCCGCACCAAGACCCGCAGCCGCCGGGGCAATATCGAATTGGAACGGGCTACCCAGATGAAACGCGCCGGCCGCAGCAGCGATATTCTGACTCTGCTGGTGGACATACTGCACAAGCCTTCAGTGTGGAAAGATGTTCCGATTTACGCAATCGTGGTATTTGCCACCATGATTCGCGCCCGGTTGACCCTGCACAAAGCCGCAGGCACCTGGGAACGGGACGAATCCACCCGGCAATCGAATATTCTTCATTAAAGTGGCAATAGCCGATATACTGGATATTGGACAGTCTCAGTTTTTGGGCAGGTAGCAGTAGTTTATGACCCCGTTAACGGTACCCAACCCCAGCAATCCGGACGCCCCGACTCGGGACGTCCGTCCCCCTGCGCCCGCAGAAAAGCCCCCTGCCCCGGCGCATCCGGCGGCCATTTTGCTCCGCGCCCTGCGTGGCCGTTGGATTCCCGTCCTGTTTATTGGGGCGATTTTGGCCAGCATCTTTGCCGGCGGCGCGCTGTTGCTGGTTCAACCCTCCTATCAGGCCAACGGGATCATCCGCGTGGCGGTATTGGGTTCGCGCATTTTGTATACCAACGAAGAAAACCAGCAATTACCGCTCTTTGATGCGTTTATCAATGCCCAGGTGACGTACCTAAAGAGTCGTCCGGTGTTGGAACGGGCCGTGATGGATAAGGATTTGATTGCCTTGGGCCTGTCGGGTGATGATACCGCCGTGGCGGAATTGGCTGCGGCGTTGACGGTGGCCCGGGAAAATAAATCGGAAATCATCACCCTGTCTTCCAAGTCCGGCAAGCCTAAATTGGCCGCAGCGATGGTGAATGCGGTTTTGGACGCCTACGAGACGCTATACGGTGAAAAGGCCGACCGCCGGGTGAGTATCCGCGAAGCCACCCTCTCCGCCCGGGTCCAGGAATTAAGCCAAAAACTGCGTACCATTGCGGCGCAGGACTTGGAAATCGGTCAGGAATATGGCGCCGATTCCATGGATAAAGCCCATTTGCTCAAGCTGACGCAGATGCAGGATCTGGAAAAACGCGTCAGCGATATGAAAAACGAGATCACCCAAAAACAGGCCAACGGCGCCAACGTCATGGATTCCGGCAACGGGGAAATCGCCCGGCTGACCGTGCTGGATCAGGCGATGTCGGACATGCTCTTTGAACGCGCCAAACGGGCCGCCAAACTCAGCTCGTTGGCGGAACACCTCAGCCCCCAACACCCCGCGTTTCTGGCGGCGGACGCAGAATTAAAAGTCATTGATCAGGCCATCGAGAACCGCCGCCAGCAAATCACCACGCTGGGGAAAACGGGCGTGATTTCCAAGACCGGCGGCGACCCGAATGCCAAAGCCACGGTTGATGAGATGAAAATCACGCTGACTGCGCTGGAAAAACAGTGCGAAGAAGTGCGAACCGAAGCCCGGGAATTGAATCGTCGGCGGGCACTGCTGGTGGCTTCGGCAGAAGAATATAAGCAATACAGCACCCAGTTGGAAGAAGTCCGCAAGGGCTTGGAACAGGTCAAACTGGAAGGCCGGACCAATTTGCCCGCACGCACCGAAGTGGCCGCCCGGGCCGCAGTGCCCATGGCGCCAACCGCTGATCGCGGTAAAGTCTTTGCGGCCGTCGGAGGCCTGCTGGGTTTTGTCCTGGCGATCGCCGGGGCCGTGGCGATCCAGTTAATTCATCCCCGGATACGCTATTCCGACGAATTGGCCGACCTACCTCGGATTCGCCCCTCGGGACGCATCACGGACTTGGCTAAGCATGACTCCGAAGCGATGGATACCGTACGTCGACTGCGCAACCAGCTCCAACTGGCCCAAGGCCCCCGGCTGGAAGGTCCCTTGGTTGTGGCGACCGTCAGCGTAGGGGATCAGGCGGTCCGCGCGGATCTAGCTATCGCAATTGCGGATGTTTTCGCAGAAACGGGTCTTAGGACGGTTTTGGTGGATATGGATTTGGTCGCGCGCCATATCACTTTGAAAAAAAATCTCACCGGAGAGGTTGGAATCACCAATCTGTTGCAAAATGCGAATACCCCGACTTTCTTGCCCAGTGGGGATCGGACGTACACTTTAATCCCGGCCGGGACCAACGAAATGGTCGAAGATCACGCTCTGTCGCGGCGCGATATTCAGACCACAATAGCGCAATTACGGGCCAAATTCGACGTTTTAGTGCTGGATGTGGGGCCCGTGGACGAACGTCTGGCTGCACCCTTGGTGCTGGAAATTGTGGACCAGGCGGTCCTGGCGGTGGGGGTGGGACAGGGCACCTATCAGGTGAAAAAGGGGGCAGTAATGATAAATGGGCTCGTCCATGGCCGCGTGGCATCAGTATTGCTGTAATAGAACATAGCAGATAATTCTGTACGGTTTTATTGCAGGAGTTGTGTCATGGATCAGTCCTTCCCTTTACGTGTTCTGGTTTTGGACGACGATGTCGCGATGTGCGACCTGTTGCGCTTCAATATTGAGTCGCGTTTTCCCAGCGCGCTGGTAGAATGTCGTAACAAGCCCGACCCAACGGGTGACTTTGATGTCTACTTGCTGGATAATGACTTTGAGGGCAAACGCGAGATTGGCCGGTTGATCCAACTGATTCGCAGCCGTCGGCCACAGGCCTTGGTGGTTGCTTTCAGTGCCGTATTGGATGCCCCCACGCTCAAGACCCTGCTGAACCAAGGTTGCGATGCGGCCTGCGACAAGACGGTTCCCACCGATCTGGTCACCGCCATGAATGTGATCGAACGCTTCCGCCAAACCCAGAGTCAGCGCGGCAAGCCCGGTTTTGTGCAGACGATCAACTCTTTGGCCGACTTGTTACGGCAATGGAATCGCCGTATGACCCTGAATCAAGAAGTGGCGGCACATTCCGTATTGGGTAGGTAACGCCCACGGAATTGTGCTGCGAAGCGCCCACCGGAGGGCTTGTAGACGGCTGCGGTTGACGGTACCTTAGTGACGGCTTCATAGGAAGTTTTATGACCGTCCGAAAACCCAGAACCGTCTACACACCAGCACCCTCTGCGGTTCCTGCCCAGCCTCAGGCGAAAGCGGGACCGCAGGGGGTGTCTGTTTTGAAATTCCAACAACATCTCGAAATCAAACGCCAACAACAACAGCGCCGCGCAGGCAGTATCCGCGCGCTGGATGCCGTGTTGCCCGCCTGGTTCCGGAAAAACGTGGTCAAGCCGGGCAAAGATTTGGAACTCATTCAGGATGTCTGGCTGACGGTTATGCCGGAAAAGTTCCGCCTCTGCCGGCTGGTGGCGCTGCAGAAACGGCAACTGTCGGTGGCGGTGGATTCCGCCTCCGCGAAAGCGGCCCTGGACCAGGCCCTGCGTAAAGATATGCTGGAGCTGCTGCGTACCATGTGCCCCGGCCGGGTGTATACCGTGAAAGTGTCCGTCCTGCCCGCGGCCCCGCAACCCCGTGATGAATCCGAAGGCCGGGCACGCTTACGACAACAGAAAGTCCAGGAGGCCCGCCGGGCGGCGGGGGCGGAGGATCGTGACTAAAAAGTTCGCTTGGTAATCACCCATGGATTCGGTGCCATGCTCTGAAACTGCTGGATTATGAAATAGTTCCCGGAAAGTTTTCAGACCAGCAACTTCCCCAATGCCAATACTTACCGCGCCACGCGCCGAGCCAGTGGTTGGTACGCAGCGTGCAGGGCTTGCGTCTGCGGGCCGGGACGGCCGGTGCCGATTTTGGTCTTGCCCACCCGTACCACCGGGATGACTTCGCGGTTGGACGAGGTGATAAACATTTCCTCCGCGCCAGCGACTTGGGCGGGGGTGATGGGTGCATACAGCGGGGTAAGGCCGAAACGCTTCGCCAGACGCAGTACATCGCCGGCGGTGATGCCGGCCAGTATGCCCTGACGCGGGCTGATCAACTTCCGGCCGCAAATGGCAAAGACGTTGAACGTGGACCCTTCTAATAACGCCCCGCGTGGGTTTACAAAAACCACCTCGTCATAGCCCTGCCGTAGCGCGCGGATGGTGGCCACCACCCCGGCCAGATAACTGGTGGACTTGGCCAGTGGAATAACCCGCTGTAAATCAGTGGGCCAGAGTTTGATGCCGTGGGTATATTGCCGCGGGGGGAAGCTGGGGAGTGGCTCGATCATGATAATGCGCCGGGGTTGCTGGGTGGGAGTCAGAAAATGACTGCTCCCGCCGGTGATGTAAATTTTGATCAGACTCTCGGGAAAGTTATTTTCCGCCAGCCCCCGACGGACTTCGCGCTCCAGCAGCGCCAGGCCGGGTGCCAAGCGTAATTCCAACAGCCGCAGCGTACGCGCTAAACGCTGCAAATGGGGCCGAAGCCTCATGGGCTTGCCGCCATAGGTCCGCAGCGCCTCGAACGCCCCATACCCCCGGGCAAACTGCAAATCATGCACATCCACCACCGCCGCATGGGCAGGGAGGGATTTACCGTCAACGATGTAAGTCGACTCAGCCATAAAGTATCCCAATAAGCTTGGTTATTGTAACGCAAGGCCCGGATGGTCACTATCCCCAGCGTGGCCATAAAAAAATCCCAGAGCCACATGGCCCCGGGATTTTGGGTAACTTGATGGACCGATAGCGCTACAGCAGTTCCGCAATCTGCACCGCGTTCAGGGCGGCGCCTTTCAGCAACTGGTCGCCGGCGACGAACATCGCGATGCTCTTGCCGCTGGCGTCGGAACTGTCCTGGCGGATGCGGCCCACGAGAATGTCGCCCTGGCCGCTGGCGTCCTGCGGCATGGGGAAGTAATTCTTTGCGGGGTCATCCACGATCTTGATGCCCGGGGCGCCGGTCAGCAGTTTTTTCACTTCGGCGGGGGTGATGGGCCGGGTGCATTCGAAGTTCAGGGCTTCACTATGCGCCCGCAGCACCGGCACGCGCACGCAGGTGGCCGAGATCATGATGTTGTTGTCCGCAAAAATCTTGCGCGTTTCCTTCAGCATCTTGACCTCTTCCTCGTTGTAGAGCGAGTCGGGGTCAATCTTGCTGGTGTGGCTGAACAGGTTGAACGCATAAGGATGCGGAATAATGTTGGGCGTGAAACTTTCGCCCTTCAGATACGCCTGCGTGGAAGCGCGGAGCTCTTCCATCGCCGCAGCGCCCGCACCACTGGCCGCCTGATACGTGGCGGCAATCAGCCGGCGGATCGGGTTCACCTTGTGGATCGGCCACAGTGGCGTAATGGCGATAATCGTGCTGCAATTCGGGTTGGCGATGATGCCTTTATGCTGCTTGATGGCTTCCGGGTTGATTTCCGGGATCACCAGCGGCACCGTGGGGTCCATCCGGTACGCCGAGGAGTTATCCACGACAACCGCGCCCGCCTGCACGGCAATAGGCCCAAATTTCTTGGAAATTGAGCCGCCCGCCGAGAACAAAGCGATATCCACACCCTTGAAGCTATCGGCGGTCAGTTCTTCCACCGTCAGGGTAGTGCCCCGAAACTGCATCGTCTTACCCTTGGAGCGGGCCGAGGCCAGCAACACGAGTTTCGACAGCTTGAAGTTCCGCTCTTCCAGACAGCGGAGGAACTCCACACCCACAGCGCCGGTGGCGCCAACGATAGCTACGACGGGAAGCGACATAACTTCCAACTCACTTTGAAAAAAACAGCGGGCCGACACGCGCGGCCCGTAATAATTCCGTCATTCTAACACGAAACAGAATAGAGATAAAGGCGATATATGAAGCGTAGTTCACTGATTGTGCGGGCTGATCTGAAATCCACGGAACAAAGTGCCCCGAATCCACCGCCGTTATATTTCGTATATACGTATTAATAGCGTAGTTTTAACTAAAGTCACGCTATTGTCTTGCTGGTTGACCGGTTTTTGACGAAAATAGCATAGTTGAGCATCGGGTGGATTGGCACATATTTACCGTGTGCTTCTTGTGCCCCCGATGCGCTTCCTAGAATCAGCCGATGCTACGGTGCCGTACGGCCTGGCTTGGTAAGTGATGCCCTTGGGCTTTGCTTGATGCGAATTCTCGGCCGGCTTGGCCCGTAAGTACAGGAGCTAGATGCATGAACGAAGTGAAACGACGCCCCCGCGATGCCCAATCCACCCGTGCGGCGGTATTGGTGGCGGCGGAAGTCATATTTGCCAAACACGGTTACGCCGGCACCTCCATGCGGGACGTGGCCGACACTTCCGGGGTTTCGCAACCCCTTATCTACCATCACTTTATCAGTAAAGAGGGTTTGTACGAAGCAGTCCTGGCCAAAGTCATGGCCCGGTTTACCAATATCCCCGTAGCACCGGAGGATTGGCGCGATCCCAAACAGGCAATCAGCCACATGCTCACCCGGATGATCGAACTGGTCCGCAAAGATACGAATCTGCATCGGTTGATCAGTTGGAGCCGGTTGGAAAATCCTCACCGTATCTGGCCGGGTGAAGAACAACTGACCCAAGCCGTGAGTGAATCACTGAAGCAAGCCCAGGCCCAGGGTTATTTACGCGCCGATATCAATGCGTATTGGCTTAACTTTGTAATGCGGGCTTTGACTTTGTACTGGTTGGATGACGGCGAGCACTTCCTGAAGATGCTCGGGAACAAAGTGGACGGTGAAGCAGGTTTTTTACATTCGGCCATTGAAGTTTGCCACGCAGGGATGCGGGCAAGTTAGGAGTTTTGCGTGACTTTAAGCGTGGGGCGCGGCGGAGCCAATGACGGCAACCCGCGCCAATCTTCGCCCGAGACCAGCACCGCACTGCCGGAATCAACCCCGCGCCGCAGCGTGGTGGATCAGACCATACGTCAGGCCATCACCTGGTTGCAGGAACGCCAGGACGCCGATGGCTACTGGGTGGATATCCTCGACAGCAATAGCTGCATGGAAGCCGAATGGATGCTCTGCATGCACGTGCTGGGCCTGCGCGACCATACCAAATTCATGCGCGTGGCCAAAGCCATTCTCAACCAGCAGCGGGCCGATGGCTCGTGGGAAGTTTTCCATGCCGCCCCGGCAGGTGACATCAACACCACCGTGGAATGCTACGCCGCCCTGCGTTGTGCGGGTTTCAGCGCCGAGGATCCCCAGCTTAAACTCGCCCGCGAGTGGATTTTCAATAATGGCGGGATGCACGGCATCCGCAACTTCACCAAATATTGGCTCGCTCTGATCGGCGAGTGGCCCTGGGATGGCACGCCGCAACTGCCGCCGGAGATGATCTATTTCCCCACGTGGTTCCCCTTCAATGTGTACCACTTTGCCAGTTGGGGCCGGGGGACATTGATTCCGCTGCTGATTTTGTCGGCGCGGCGCCCGGTACGGCCGTTACCGCCGGAGTCGCGGCTGAATGAGTTGTTCCCCAAGGGCCGCGACCAGTTTGATTTTTCGCTGCACCGCCGCCGCGGCTGGCTGACCTGGGAGGGCTTCTTCCACTTCTGGGATCGCGTGATCAAGAGCTACAACAAGGCCCACGGCCTCTACAAGCCCGGCCGCGAACAGGCCATCAAACTCTGTTTGGAATGGATCATCCGCCATCAAGACGGTGACGGTGCCTGGAGCGGCATTCAACCGCCCTGGATTTACTCGCTGATGGCCTTGTCCACTGAAGGTTACGACACCCACCACCCCGTGCTGAAGGCGGGGGTGGAGGCGTTTGACAAGCATTGGTGCTACCAGCGCAACGGCGGGCTTTATTTCCAGGCGTCCGAATCGCCCGTGTGGGATACCATTCTGGCGCTGCTGGGGATTCTGGATTGCGATGCCCATCTGGCGGAAGAAAACAATCCTTTCGTCAAGCCCGCGCTGGATTGGTTGCTCTCCAAACAACTGCGCTGCTGGGGCGATTGGATGATGACCGTGAAGAATGTTTCCGCCGGCGGGTGGGCATTCCAGCGGGCCAATACCAAATATCCCGATGTGGATGATACCGCGATGGCGGTGGTGGTGCTGGCGCGGCTGAAGGATACCAGCGTGGACGATGGCCGCATCAATCCCGCGCTGCAGGCGGCACGCGAATGGATGCTGGGCATGCAATGCCGCAATGGCGGCTGGGCGGCCTTTGACCGCAACAACGATTTCAAACTGTTGACCAAGATTCCCTTCTGCGATTTCGGTGAATTGCTGGATCCGCCCAGCGTGGATGTGACCGCGCATGTGATCGAAGCCTTCGCGGCCTGCGGCATGACGCTGGATCACCCGGCCGTGCGCGGCGGGATGGAATACATCAAACGCGAACAGGAAGAAGACGGTAGTTGGTTCGGCCGCTGGGGTGTGAATTATATTTACGGCACCGCCGCAGTGCTGCCGGCATTGCAGGCCATTGGCGAGGATATGAGCCAGCCCTATGTGCGCAAGGCGCTGCAATGGATGGTGGCGCATCAGAACGCCGACGGCGGCTGGGGCGAAAATACCGCCTCGTATGTGTGCGATGCCCTGCGCGGACGCGGCCATTCCACCGCCTCGCAGACGGCCTGGGCGCTGATGACGCTGGTGGCGGGTAACAGCCACGATTACGATACCGTGATTGCCCGCGGGTTGGATTTCCTGGTGCGCACGCTCAAAGAGGGCACCTGGGAAGAACAGTACTACACCGGCACCGGCTTCCCCGGCTATGGCGTGGGCGAACGCGTCAACCTGCACCACGTGGACCTGCACCAGGGTGTGGAAATGAAACGCGCGTTTATGATCCGCTACAACATGTACCGCCACTACTTTCCGCTGATGGCCCTGGGCCGGGCGCGGAAACATTTGGGCAGTCGTTTGGGTAAGTAAGTGTAAGTCGTTTATTCAATCGTATTTACCATCGCCTCGCGCGGTTGCGTAGTGAACGTTTCGCGGCTTTTTGTGGCCCCCTAAAACCCCATTTTTCCCATTTCCACCGCCATCATGGCCAACCCCTTGCCCCGGCTGCTTGTGTCCCCTACACTGTAGACCTTGCATCCGGCCCCTTGTATTGCGCACCGGGCCGATGGCGGATGGTCCCGAACTTTTTGGAGAGCCCTCATGAATCGCATGCGTTTGTTCACCCCCGGCCCCACCAGCGTCCCCGAAGAAGTTTTGCTGGAAATGGCCAAGCCTGTGTTCCATCACCGCACGGCCCAGTACAAGGAACTCTTTGCCAGCGTCACCAAGGCCCTGCAGTATGTGTTCCAGACCAGCAATCCCGTGGTGACCATCGCCGGTTCCGGCACCGCCGCCTACGAATGTGCCATGATCAACACCATCCCCACCGGGGGCAAGGTGCTCTGCATCAGCAACGGCAAATTTGCCGAACGTTGGGTGAAGATCGCCCAGCGCAACAAATGTCAGATTACCGAGCTGAAGGCCGAATACGGCCAGGTCGTCACCCCCGCGCAGGTCGCCGAAGCGCTGGCCAAAGACACCTTTGACGCCGTGACCATGGTCCACAGCGAAACCAGCACCTGTACCGTACAGGACCTCGCCGGGATTGCCGCGCACGTGCGGCAGACCAGCGCCATCCTGATTGTGGACGGCATCACCTCGATCGGCGCCATGCCGGTCAAGCCCGATGAATGGGGCGTGGATATCCTCGTCACCGGCAGCCAGAAGGCCCTGATGCTCCCGCCGGGCCTGGCCTTCCTGAGCGTATCGGAAAAAGCCCGCAAGCGTACCGAAATCATCAAGCAGCCGAACCTGTATCTCAGCCTGCCCGATTATCTCAAGAGTGTCGCGGAAAACGATGTGCCGTGGACCCCGGCGGTGACGCTGGTGCGCGGCCTGGCCGTGGCCCTGAAGATGATTCAGGATGAAGGCATCGAGAACGTATGGAAGCGGACCGAAGCCTTTGCCGCCGCCACCCGGGCGGCCGGTGAAGCCATCGGCCTGAAGGTCTTCAGTTCGTCGCCCGCCGCCTCGGTGACGGGTCTGCACTATCCCGCCGGCTTTGAAGACAAGAAGTTCCGTGGCGAATTGCGCAAGAGCTTCAACGTGCACATCGCCGCCGGCCAGGGTTCGATGGAAGGCAAGATCTTCCGTCTCAGCCACATGGGCTACGTGGACCAGTTCGACACCCTCGGCGTCATCAGCGCCCTGGAAATCGTGCTCAAGCAACAGGGCCACACCTTCGAATTCGGCGCTGGTGTCGCCGCCGCGCATAAAGTGCTGGCCAAGTACAACGGCGTCGCCTAAAGGCTCGCTTTAATAACGCAAAACCAACGCCCGCATCGTCATGATGCGGGCGTTTTTATTTTTGCGTGGAGATGTGCGCTAGCCGTACCGGCGGGGGGCATTACATCAAGATATTCTGCACCGGCCAGAGCATGCTGTAAACGGTGTTCAGAATCAGAGCGAGGAAGAAATTCATAATCAGGATGGTGATGAAACTCACCACGAAACTTTCCGTGCAGGCCTTACCCACACCCTGAGCGCCCGAGCCGCAGTAGAAGCCCTTGTAACAACTGACTGTCGCAATTGCGGCGCCGAAGAACATAGCTTTAATGATCCCCGAGTAGGCGGTGTACATATCCAGCCCGCTGATCGAGTTGTCTATGTAATCTTTGCTGTCCACGCCCATGGAGACGGCCACGAAATAGGCCCCGAGAATCCCGATTAGATTGCTGGTGATGGTCATCGCGGGCATCATGATCAGGCAGCCCAGGACCCGCGGCACCACCAGCGTGCGGATCGGGTCGGAACCCATCGCCCGCATGGCATCAATCTGTTCGGTCACGCGCATGGTGCCCAGTTCCGCCGCCATGGCGCCACCCACCCGGCCGGCCAGCATCACCGCCGTCATGACCGGGCCGATCTGTTTGAGCACGCTGATATTGGTCACCACCCCGATGCGGGATTGCAGCCCCACGCCGGAGAACTGGTTGAACATTTCCACCACCAGCACCATGCCGATAAAGCCCCCGGTCACCCCGGCCACCGGGATGGACATGGTGCCCACCTCGTACATCTGGACCAGCGTTTGTTTGCGGGCATAAATCCCCGGCCCGCGGATGACCCACTTGGCCGTGGAGAGGCAAAAACGGGTATAGACTCCAAGGGCAACCAGGAGGTCTTGGGTGTAACTGCCGAGTTTGGCAATATGGTCTAGCACGTTGACAAGTTTAGCGACCTTCCGCTCTGGGGGGAAGCGCCGGGCGTTTTCCCGAGTTATCCACACGTCGGGTTTCCTTCAAGTTAAACTGTCACCGCGCCGATATTAGCTCTGGTCGCGGTGTTCCCTGGGCAGGGGACGGCCGGGCCGATAAATCGTAATACGCAGGTGTGGGCTGTATTCCCCGGCTGGTCAGGACCTGTAAGCCTGAGCCGTTTTTCGCAGCCCCCGCCCCGTGCGGCGTGAGGTAGACATGGACTCGCAACCGGTCCCCAATGGTCTTCCGCTCGCGCGCGTGACAGGATGTTCCACGGAGCCCAGTGCTCCTGCGGCCAAGGATGTGCCGCCGCGTCCAGCTCCAACCTATTCCCACATTCCCCCCGCACTACGTGTGGCTTGGGGCCAGATTCCCCCGCTTCGGACCGCCAAGCTTGCCCGGGTGCGCCGGCGCCTGACCGCCGGGCATTATCTGACCCCCCAACGGCAGCACGCGGCCATGGCCAATCTGCTGCGGGTTTGGCAGGAAATCGCCGCCACCCGTCCGGCGGGGTCAAAATAGCGCTGCTCCGGGCCGAAATGGTTTGCAAAGGGCCAAATAAGCGTATAAACTTGCGCTTCGGTGACACAGGTCTACCAGGTTATAGACATTTTTTTATGAGGTAAACGAACATGGGCGTATTTGATCAGTATCCGCAGGCGGTTTTGAGCGTGTTGCAGCAACGTGGCGTCAATGGCGATTGCCCGATGTGCAAGAAGAAAGAATGGATCATTCACGACCGTCCCGCTGGCGTGCCGGTGTTTGAGACCGAAGGTCAGCTACAGTTCCCCGGCACCTCGCTGCCGGTGGCCGTGGTGATCTGCAAGAACTGCGGTTACACCGCCTCGTTCTCGCTGGGCGCTCTGGGCCTGATCGGCAATAACGGCGCCCCCGCAGCCGCGGCCGCGCCCGAGGCTCCGGCGGCTGACGCCAAGAACTAAGTCTGGACGATTTCAGTGCGAAACTAAACCCCACCCCCGGCATCTGCTGGGGGTGGGGTATTTTTATGGCAGCGGTTGCGGTTGGGTGGCGGGTTGGCTCTGGGCCGTGAGGCTGGCAATGAGCTGCCAGAAAAGCACCTCACGCTGGGCGCGGGGCGCCTTGGGGTCAAAATCGGTCAACAATTTTTCCACAACCCAAAGGCGCAGCCGGTCGGCGGCTATCTGGGCCACCGCTGGATCATTGACCAGCAACGCACCGGCGAGGAATAACGGATCCACCGGAGCTGGTTCTGCGCCGGCTGGAAAACGCTTCTGGAGTTTAGCGCTGGCAACTTTGATCCGGTCGCGCTGCTCGAAAGATAGCTTGGTCCCGTCCAATGTTTTCAGATATTCCAGCGCCTGGGGGCCATACTCACTCAAGGCGTTGCTGGCCGCATCGCGAAAGTCCTGATTGGAATCATCCAGTTTAACTACCAGGTCTGCTAGCGCCGTCTTGTCCTCTGCGGTCACGACATTGGGCAGTAAAGCCAAACGGGCCGAGTCTAGCGAGGGAGCCAATACCTCCGGCCCGGCCAGCGCCTGCAGCATGGGCAGAAGCACGGTTTTCCTCAACTCCGGCTGCTGTTGCAGCAAACTAAGCAAGCTGTCCGCACTGTAACGATATTCATCGCTGGGTTTTGGCTTGCTGCTTTGAAATACCTGTTGCGCAGTAAATACCACCCGGTTCGGGGTGATCTGTAGTTTATGTTCGATTTGTATTTGTGTGGAGGGTGGTACAAAGTTTGAGCGGTTTACCGTTATAGTAAAGACCGCCATGGTATTGGTATCTTTGCTGCCGGGCTTGAATTGCCAGGCCCAAATGATGTTTTGTCCACCTTGGGTAAAAGTGACCATCCAGCTATCGGTGCCGGTGCTGCGCACGTATGCTTCGTTAATCCCCTCCACCGGCGCTAGGGGCTTATTGAGATTCTCGACGAAAAATTTGGGGTAGGGGCGCAACCAAAGCTGGCCGCGCTGCCACTGCCAGGTACCCACCTGCTGGGCCAGTTGGCTTATTTCCGCGCTCAAT
>JBAXGE010000044.1:0-14436 GCA_037139555.1 Phycisphaerae bacterium | reverse complement strand
GAACGGCGGAAATACAGAATCGCCTTGGGTTCCGAGAACCGGTCGGCAAACACATTCTCCAACGATACGTTATTCGCATCATAAATCGGCGCTGCAGCCGTCGGCGCATCTGAAACCGTGCCCGACTTGTAGAACCGGTTCATATTGGTCACGCTCGTTGGCACGGGTTTGGAACCAATATAGGTAAACCCATCGCCCATCAATCCGATTCGCAAATTCTCCGCACTACGGCCCGCACGTGCCGCACCGGGGCTCCCGTCCACGGGGTCAACCAAATCTGCCACCGGCCCCGGATACGAGCGGTGCATTTCATAATAAGCACTGCACGCCGCGGCCAGCGAGGTCAACTGGCCCTTCGCCTCGGTGATCTTGGCTGCTTTCCGGGCCATCGCCACCGCCGGGATCAAAATACTGACCAGGATGCCGATAATGGCCACCACGACCAGCAATTCAATCAGGGTAAACCCGGCGGTAACCCGAATCTGTTGATTCCTACGCTGCATAAACAACTCCTCAGCATGGGTGCGGACAAACCAACGCTTACTTACCCGAAACCGACTCGATCAGTTTCACCATGGGCAGGAACAACGCGATAACTATGGTACCGACCATACCGCCCAGGAAGATGATCATCACCGGTTCCAGCAAGCTCATCATCGAACCGATCTTGATGTCCACTTCTTCATCATAATTGTCGGCAATCTTCACCAGCATCTTGTCCAGATCACCTGTTTCTTCACCGACGTCAATCATGTTGGTCACCAGACTGTCGCAAACCTTTTCCGCCCGCAATGGTGCCGCGAACGATTCCCCTTCGCGAATCCCGTCATGGACCTTCTGCAGGGCATTCATAAATACCGTATTCCCGCAGGTTTCTTTGGTGATGATGATCGCATCCAGAATCGGCACGCCCGAACTCAGCAGCGTACCCAATGTCCGGCTGAACCGCGCAATGGTGGTTTTTTCCAGAATGTCGCCAAAAATCGGCACCTTCAACACCAGCCGGTCAAACAGCGCTTTCCCGCCGGCGGTCTTATGGACAATCTTGAATGCCGTGCCCAGAATAATCGGCGTGGCCAGCAAATAGGCCCAACCGTATTGATTGGCAATCCATTCCGAAGCCTTGATCAAATAATCCGTCAAAATCGGCAAATCGGTGCGGAAATCGCTGAAAATCTTTTTGAAGTTCGGCACCACGAACATCATGATCCCAATCAGAATCAACAGTGCAAACGAGATGACCGCGCAGGGATAAATCATCGCGCCGATGACCTTGCGTTTCAACCGCTGGCTCTTTTCCATAAACTCGGCCAGACGTTGTAAAATCACGTCCAACACGCCGCCGGTTTCGCCGGCCTGGACCATGTTGACATACAGCCGGTCAAACGCCTTGGGCTGCCGGCTCATGGACTCGGACAGCGTCGAGCCGCCTTCCACATCTGCGGACACCCCTTCCAGCACGGTTTTAAGCAAACCCGGCTTCTGCTGTTCCGATAAAATCTTCAGCGAACGCAAAATCGGCAAACCCGCATCCTGCAACGTCGAGAGCTGGCGGGTAAACGTGGTAACATCCTTGGCCGAAACGCCGCCGAAGGCGATTGACATCGAGGCCTTCTTGGCCGGCGCGGTGCCCCCGGCAGCAGGCGCGCCCCCCTTGCCTTTCTTGGCCTCGCGTTCCTTGATCTTGCTGACAAAGTAGCCTTGCGCCCGAATCTTGGCGACCGCGTCATCCGAGGTCATCGCCTCGATTTCGGACTTGACTTCCTGCCCGGCCGAGTTCATTGCTTGGTACTGATAGAGTGGCATAGTAAACTCCATACTTACGAATAATGGCGAAGCTGGCCTGAGAACGCGATCAAAGCGCCTTCGCCATGACTTATTTACCAGCTTTCCAAGTGTCCAGCAACCCCAAAACCGAAAAATGGGATTTTCTTGTCCTAGACCAAATATCTTGCCAAGCGGTTACAATAGTTTATGATGTTGGCGTAGATTACGGCTAATACCGCCTCATGGAGCCTTGGGTATGCGCAGCAATAGTGCCCGTTTCACCTGCTTGACCGCCAGTGCTATCCTGTGCGTATCTTCTTTATTGGCAACAGGTTGCGTCGAACGCAAGATCACCATTTCCACCGCCCCCGCGGGCGCTCTGGTCTACCTTAATGACGTCGAAATTGGCCGGGCTCCCGTCACCGTACCATTCTTATGGTATGGCGAATATGACGTCCGTATCCGCCTGGAACGTCAGGAAGGCACCCCGGAAAACCCCCAAACCGCCTATTATTACCTGCGGACCAGTAAACGTACCGATATGCCCGTCCATCAATGGCCGGGGCTGGATTTACTGTCCGATGCCGCCCCCTTTACCATCACCGACCATCAACAATGGACCTTTGACGTTCCCCGGGTGGTCCACCCCTCCGACGATGTGTTGCTGAAAAACGCCACAGAACTCAAAGACGTCATGGAAAAGCCGACGGCACTACAGGACCCGGCTACCACGCGCCCCAGTACCCATCCGGCGACCCAACCTGCGACTTCCACCGCCCCGGCCACCCGGCCAGCGGCCATAAAAACCACGGGAACCCCGGCAAGCTGATATCATATTGCTGATATGTTTAGCTTTTTTCGGACATCTGCCCGCCGCCAAGCCATCCGTGACGACCTTATGGAGTCACAGGAAGAGCGCTCCCGTTGGTCCCCACGCGTGGGCGTGCTGCTGGCCAATGCTTCGGTATTTTTTATTATCGCAGTGGTACTCTCACTATTCCCCTCGGATAAAGTGACCTTGCAGGTCGGCCAGACCGCTGCCGCGGATATCACTTCGCCAGTGCCCAATTCATTTATTCTGGAAGACCCCATCCTGACGGAAAAAGTGCGGGAGGAAGTGCGGCGTCAGACTTGGCCGGTACTGGTACCCCAAATCGCCACGCACGAACTCATCCGTTCCCAATTACAAGACCTGCGCGAAGACGTGGTGGCCCTGCCCGCGGGCAGTCTCGTCCCCGCCACGATCCTCAATCGCTGGCCGGGGATAACCCCCGCCACCGTGGCCTGGCTACGCAGTGTGGACTCGGAAACCTACACGGTCAAAATTCGGCTGTTCCTAACCCAACTGGGCAAATATCCTCTGGTCAAAGCCAATGCGATTCCTACAGAACAGCCCACGTTTTATGTCGCTTCAGCGGCCCCGCAACAAACCCCCACCCGCACAGTAGATCGGGATAACCTTATTATCCTCAGCGATGCCGCCACCGCCATGCCCCACCTGTCGGCGCTCGTCAGCGAAGCCTTCCCCGCCGTCATGCATGAAGTTGTCGCGGGTTATCTGCAACAACTCCAACAACCCACCTACGCCTACGATGCCCGACAAACCCGCCTGCTGGCCGCGCAACGTGCGGCCGATGTCCCCAATCAGGGCCAGCCGATCAATAAAGGCGAAGTACTGATTAAACGTGGTGAAGTGATCACGCAGGCAGCTTTGAACCGTTACCATGCCGTTCACCGTGAATTTGAACGCTACCGCCTGAATGAATTACCCTGGGCGTGGTGGCTGGGCCGCTTCGGTCAAATCGGGGCGATCTTCATTGCCGTCGGCGGTGGTGCCATCTTCGCCAGCACCCTGCACAAACGCATCGGCTCCACCGGGCGTGGTTGGTGCGTGACCGCCATTCTTGCCGTGACATTGGTCTGGGCCAAAATCGCGATTTTCGCCCCGCAATCACTGTACCTGCTGGGTATCGTCCCCACTCTCTGGGCTGCGGTAACCTTGATGATTGTGTTCGGCCCCCGCGTGGCCATGGCCCTGACGGCGGTCCACGCCGTGCTGGTCACCATGATGTTGGGGCAAAGTCTGGATTTCCTCCTGCCCGTGCTGGCCGGTTGTGCCACTTTCGCCTTTGGTTTGCGTGAATTGCGCAATCGTGCCCGCTTGATCAAAGTTTCTCTGGCCACCGCCACAGTACTCGGCACGACGGTTTTAAGCATGGGCCTGGCCAGCTACATGCACCCGGATTGGTCGGGGGCGCAAACCGCCACGCCTGATGTCCAAGGGATTGTTCGCAACGCCATATGGGCCGCCGGGGCGGGCATTTTGGCGGGTTTCCTGACCATCGGACTGTTACCGGTCATTGAACGGGTTTTCCGCATCACCACCAATATGACCTTGCTCGAATTGGCCGACATGAACCAGCCCCTGCTCCGCCGGCTGGCCAGCGAAGCCCCCGGCACCTACAACCACTGCCTCTCCGTGGGAGCCATGGCCGAAGCGGTAGCCAACGCCATCGGTGCCAACGGCCTGCGGGCCCGTGTGGGTGCGTACTACCACGACATCGGCAAAATGCCCAAGCCCCACTACTTCGCCGAAAATCAGACCGGCGGTACCAATCGCCACGACAAACTCTCCCCCGCCATGAGCCTGCTCATCATCGTCGGCCACGTGAAAGATGGCATTGAAATCGCCCGCGAATACCACCTGCCCCGGCAGGTGATGGACTTTATCGCCGAACACCACGGCACCACGCTGGTGGAATATTTCTACCACGCCGCTCGTGAAAAGCAGGCCCGGGACCTCACCCAGCCGCAGGTTTCCGAAACCGAGTTCCGCTACCCCGGCCCCAAGCCGCGCAGCCGTGAAACCGCTATTCTGATGATCTGCGATGGCGTGGAATCCATCACGCGTGCCATGAGCGAACACACCCCGGGTCGGCTGGAAAATGTCGTCCAAGGCGTCATCAAGAAACGCCTCGATGATGGCCAATTTTCCGAATGCGATCTGACCTTCAAAGACCTGCAAACCATCGAGCAGGCCCTGATTCGCACGCTGGCCGGGGTTTATCATGGCCGCGTGGCCTATCCCAAAACTCCCACCTCACGAGCCAGTTAATGCGTCAGTCTGCCGTTGCACTCGATCTAACGTGGGCACCCGGTTATGCCGGTACCCCCGCCCTGCGGCATGGTTTACTGGCGGCTTGGCGTCAAACTCTGGCTCTGCAAAAACTCCGCACTGGACAATGGACCATTCATCTGGTGGGCGATACCGAAATGCGCCGCCTGCACTGGCAATATATGCGGCTCAAATCCACCACGGATGTATTAACATTTGATTTGCGCGACACGCCCACCACCCCCGGCATACAATTGGATAGTGTGCTGTGTGTGGATGAAGCCCAGCATCAGGCCAAAATTCGCGGCCTGAGCCTGCGCCAGGAATTGCTCCTGTATGGAGTTCATTCCCTGCTGCACGTATGCGGCTATGATGATCTGGTCGCCACAGAGGCCCAGGCCATGCATCGCCGTGAAGACGAAATTATGGAGGCGTTAGGCGAAGGCACGGTGTATGCCCGTCCGTGCCGGACCAAAGGATCACGCGTATGCAGAACCTGATAACCATTATCATTGTCACCTTGGCCGTGCTATGGCTGGGCTGGCGTTTATGGCGGGTTTTGTCGGCTACCGGGGCCTCGGGCAAAGGTTGTGCCGGGGGCTGCGGTTGCGGTACCACCACCACCCATACCCCCACCGCCAAAACCCCACCGATCCAAATCGTCTTAACGGATGATTTAACCCGCCGGGCCAAGGAAATTGCCCGTCATTCGTAATGCTGACGGATAGCCCGCAACCGTTTATAATCCGGCGCTATGGCGTCACCCGGTTCCATGTTCCGCGACCAGACCAAGGAGGGCTGCCCTGTGCTTTGGCCTGAAAAGTCACCCCGCGCCGCCCAACCACCGGCCGAAGAACAGATTCTGCGCGTCTCCGAACTCACCGCCGCATTGGCGGCCTTGGTTCAAGACACTCTGCCCGCCTCGTTGATGATACAGGGCGAAATCTCTAACTTTCGTACCTACGAACGCGGTCACGGCTTTTTCACCCTCAAAGACGCGCAGGCGGAAATCCCCTGCGTCATCTGGAAAGATGCCCTGACCCGGCTGAAATTCAAACCCAAAGATGGCATGGCCGTCGTCGTCCGGGCCACCGTCAAGGTTTACGAACCGCAAAGCAAACTCCAGCTCTATATCGAAACCATTCTGCCGCAAGGCTTGGGGGCGTTGGAATTAGCCTTCCGGCAACTCTGCGAGCAACTGCGGGCCGAAGGCCTATTTGCCCCCGAACGCAAGCGCTCTATCCCCGTCCTACCGCAACGCGTGGTCATCATGACCAGTCGCAGTGGGGATGTCCTGCATGACGTGGTCACCACTGCCCAGCGTCGCTTTCCCGGTGTGCAATTGCTGGTCATGCCTGTGCCGGTGCAAGGGGCTAATGCCGCCCCCCGGATTGCCGCCGCCCTCGCGGAGATAAACGAGCATACCGCAGAACTGGGCGGGGTGGATTTGATTCTCCTGGTCCGCGGCGGTGGTTCACTGGAAGACCTATGGGCCTTTAACGAAGCCGTCGTGGCCCGGGCCATTGTGGCCAGCACCATCCCCATTGCCACCGGCATTGGCCACGAACCCGATACCACCATTGCCGATCTGGTTGGCGACCTGCGCGGCCCCACCCCCACCGGCGTTACCGAACTTACCATCCCCGATGTGCGCAGCCTGCTGCAAAAAGTGAATCATCTGGCCCAGCGGCAAAACGAAGTAATCTCCGATCTGCGTCTGCAAGCCCGGCAGGACCTGACGCTGCTGCACCAACGGCTGCATCAGGTCCTACAACATGACATGCGTATGCGCCTGCTGCGGGTGGAACGCGTGGCCGGTGGACTGCTCAAGGCGGAACCCCGTTATGCGCTCGCCCAAGCCTGGCGCCGGCTGGAAGAGGCCCAAACCCATCTGCAATCCGTGATTCGTCACCAGCACATCAGCCGTACGGCCTTGGTGACACTCCTGGCCCATCGGGTGGAGCGCAAAGCCCCCACCGGCACGGTCCAATTGGCCCAGCAACGTCTGGCCAACCTCCATCAAGGCCTGACCACAGCCCTGCGCCGTAATATGCAGCGGGTCAGCCAAAAACTGGAGGCCCAGGGCCGGCAACTCCTGATGCTCAGTCCGCAGGCCATTCTCGAACGCGGCTACTCGATTACCACCGATGCCTCCGGCCATGTGATCCGCAGCCAACATGATGTGTTCCGGGGTGATGTCCTCACCACCCGGCTGGCCAATGGCGTGATCCGCAGCACCGTGGGCGAAAGCCGGCAAGGTAGTTTGTTTTGAGGGAATCTGGCGTATAATCGCAGCTCTTTAAAGGATACGGCGATGGCGAAAGAAGAAAAGAATGTGTCGTTTGAACAGGCTCTGGCCCAACTGGAGCAAATCGTCTCCGCCATCGAAGGCGGACAGGTGGGGCTGGAAGAATCTCTGGCCAAGTACGAACAGGGCATGGCTCTGGTCAAGAAATGCCGCACCCTGCTGGAGAGTGCGGAAAAACGCATCGAAATGATCAGCCAGACGGACAGCGGTCTGACCACCGCCCCGCTGGAAGAAACCGCCGACACCTCCAAGCCGGAGTAACCGTGATCAACCTCGTACAAAACCTCATCCCGTTCGTCGAGCACATGGGCCAGCCGCATATCCTGCTGCTGGGCGACCTGATGATTGACGAGTATATCTACGGCAACGCCGAACGTCTCAGCCCCGAAGCACCCGTGCCTGTCGTGCATGAAAAATACCGCCAGCACCGCGCTGGCGGCGCTGGTAATGTCGCCGCCGATCTGGCCACGCTGGGCTCGTTTGTGCATTGCGTTGCGGTCCGCGGTGACGATACCAGTGGGACGCTATTGACCCAGCTCCTCACCGAAATGGGGGTGGATACCTCCGGCATCGTCGTGGTGCCCGAACGTCCCACCTCGACCAAAACCCGGCTTGTGGGTCTGGCCCAACATCGTCATCCCCAGCAAATGCTGCGTCTGGATAACGAAACCACCGCCCCCATCACCGAGTCCGTCGTGGCGGAACTGATGCTCCGGGTGCGCGATATTTTGCCCCAGTGTCAGGCCGTCTGTATCGAAGATTACAACAAGGGTCTGCTGACCGTGGAATTCACCCAGCAGGTTATACACCTTGCCCGGCAACTGAACATCCCCGTGCTGGTGGACCCGGCCCCCATTACCGATTACAGCAAGTATCACGGTGCCACCACCATCACCCCCAACCGCACCGAGGCCCAGCGCGCCACCGGCATCACCCTCGCCGAAGGCATCGATAACGCCCCCGCGCTGGCCGAACAACTGACCCGCACACTTGATCTCAAACTCTGCATCCTCACCCTCGACCGGCATGGCATGTACCGTCTGGAACCTCCCGAAGCCGGCGTGCTGCATCCCACCCGTCCGCGTAACGTCTACGATGTCACCGGTGCGGGCGATATGGTGCTGGCGATGCTGGCCATGGTCGTCGCCGCCGGGGGCAACTGGTCGCAGGCGGTGGACCTGGCCAATATTGCCGGCGGGCTGGAAGTCGAAAAGTTCGGCTGCGTGCCCATCAAACGCGAAGAAATCCTGCGCGAACTCACCGGCATGGGCACCAGTGGCAAAATCGCCAGCGTCCCCGAAGTCGTCGCCAAAGTTCAGGAACTCCGCGCCGCAGGCAAGCGGATTGTCTTCACCAATGGCGTCTTCGACATCATGCACGCGGGCCATGTGCGTTATCTGGAATTCTCCCGCCAGCAGGGCGATGCCCTGATTGTCGGTGTGAACACCGATGCCTCGGTCCGGCGTCTCAAAGGCCCCACCCGTCCGGTGAACCCGCTGGAAGACCGCATGACGGTACTGGCCGGACTGGCGAGTATCGAATTGGTCTGCAGCTTTGATACCGATACCCCCGCCGATCTGATCCGTGCCGTCCAACCCGATATTCTGGTCAAGGGCGAAGACTATGCGGGCAAAGAAGTGGTTGGCCGCGATGTGGTCGAAGCCAAGGGCGGCAAGGTGGTGCTGGCTCCGTTTTTGGCGGGCCGCTCCAGTTCCAATGTCATCGCCAAAATCAAAGATCAATCCGCCGGCTCGAAATAAGGACGCTTCTGCCATGGCCAATAAAGCTGTGATTCTCGATCGTGACGGCACCATCATCGAAGATACCGCCTATCTGGGCGATCCCGCCAAGGTCCGCCTGCTGCCCGGCGCCGCAGCCGCCCTGGCCGCGCTCAAGCATCTGGGCTACAAAATCATCATCGCCAGCAACCAGTCCGGCGTGGCCCGCGGCATGTTTGGCGAAGATGCTGTCGAACTCGTCAATCAGGAATTATGCCGTCAGCTCAAAGAAGCCGCCAATGTCACGCTCGATGCCGCCTACTACTGCCCCTTCCACCCCGAAGGCAGCGTGCCGCAATACACCATGGAACACGAATGGCGCAAGCCCCAGCCCGGCATGATCAAACAGGCCGCAGCCGATTTTGATCTCGACTTGAGCCAAAGCTGGATGATCGGCGATGCCGACCGCGATATCGCTGCCGGCGCTGCGGCGGGTTGCCGCACCATCCTGCTGCGCGATCCCGAACGCCCCACCACCATGGAAGGCCACGCGACCACCGTCAGCCCCAATTTTGTCGTGCGCGGCCTGGCCGATGCCACCCGCATCATCGCCCGTGAAGGCAAGTTCCATGATCTGGTCAATCCGCAGCCCGCGGAAACCGTGTCGGACCCCACCCCCGCTTCGGCAGCCAGCGCCGCTGTTGTGCCCCCTCTCGCCACCACGCAGATAACCATTGACACCCAGCCCCTCGAGGACGCCGTGGCTCGCTTGGGCGAACATATCGCCAATGCCCCCGTGCGTCCCGACAGCCTGCGGCCCCTGGTCGAAGAAATCGCCCAGCACCTGCGCCGCAACGCCCGGGAAAAAGAATTCAAAGACTTCAATATGTGGAAGCTGCTGGCCATCATCGGCGCCGCCGCCAGCGCCATCGCCATGATCATGGCCATCTGGCAGGGCATGGCCGCCCTCGATGCCCCCACCGCCAGCGAACCCTACCGCCCGCTCTTCGCCCTGATCCGCGCGGGCCTGTGGCTGCTGGCGGCCATCGGCATTCAGGGGTTGGTGCTAACCACCCTGATGATTACCCGGCACAAGTAATTATGGCTTTGGATGCAATCATTATGATTGTGGTTTCACCACCATGTATGAAGGTGTGAGTTTACGCTCTACCGCGAATCTTCGTTTGATCTCAGCCTGCATTTGTGCCTCATGAGCTTCGACCACCACGGCCAGTTCCCCACCACTTAGCAACCCATTGCCAATGACTCCCGTGAAGGCAATCAGCGCCACCCCACCGGCGCTGTTCATCCCTTTCCACTCGAAGGTAATATCCCCCACATAGTTGATCGCGTCCCCACCTTTGATTTGCATGGTCAATTCTTCGGCCTTGAACCGATGCTGCATGAGTCCAGAATTGTGAATAAGATGGCTGAATGAGTACTTGCCGATGGGAAGTCGTGTAATGATGTATCCAGTCTCGTCGAGTGTACCTGACCACTTGCTGTCGAACAGCACACTGCAACCCTTGGTCACATCCTCGCCATTGTAAATAACACGAATCTTGGCCACCACTAGGGCTTCATCTGGCTTTTCTACGGCCAGATTATCGAGTCGGGGAAAATAATTGGCGCATCCGGGAAGCATAAGCCCCATAAACACCAAACACAGCAAACACATAACTTTGTTAACCATAACCACTCCTCAATAAAATATCGCCAGAATAAAAACAGGGCAGACCCCGCGGTCTGCCCCATCATGATCCATCATAACGCCCGCGGCGCTTACTCTCCGACGGGCACCGTCGCCGGCGCCGTCGTCGGCTGCGTCGTGGCGCTCATCTTCACCCGCACCACCCGGTTCCGGTTCAAACGCGTCACATTCAGCCGGACCTCGTCCTGACCCTTGGTCAGCGTGTCAAAATCCTTGGCATCTGCCACGGGTTTATCGTTCACATGGGTGATAAATTCAAACGGCTTCAAACCCGCCTGCGACGCCTTGGAGCCCAATTCAATCCGGGCGATCACCACGCCGGGGTCTTTGTCTTCGCGCTTCAGATAACGCCGCACTTCATAGGTCATATTTTTGACCGTCAGGCCCAGGCCTTCATGCTTGAATTTGACCGCCGTGCCCCAGTGGGCGGGGCTCTTGACCGCTTCCAGGCTCTTCATTTCGACCTTGCCGCCATCGGCCACTTCCACCTTGAAGGTCGTACCAAAGCCCAAATCCGTCAGCGTGCGGATCAAACGATTTTCCACCGGCGCCCACGGCGTGGGGATGCGTTCAAACACTTCTTCCGGTGCGGTCCCCAGCCGGTCCCATGGGAATCGGTTCTCACTGCGGAAATCCGATTCCATCTGGACATCAATCGGCTTGGGCTGATCCGCCACATGCACCCGCAGTAGAATCTGGCCTTCCTTGATCCCCGCCTTCGCCGCCGGCGAACCGGGATAGACATACGCCACCATCGCGCCGGTGGCACCATCTCCGGTCTGCTCGGTCACCTGATTGGCCCGCGCCAGCTCCGCGTTCAACGGCTGCAAATCCAGCCCCAGCCACGCCACCTGATTTTGTTCCTCTTCGGTCAGCGGGGTATTATTCGGGTCACCATATTTCACAATATCCTTCGCATGCGTCAGCACCATGCGGTAATCCACCTCGCGGCTGCTGCTGTCCGACCAGCGTTCCTTAACCGCGGCCTTGGACCGCAAACTCAACGGCAACGACACCAATTCCCCCGCCATGTTAAAGGCGAACGGATTCTGCTCATGCAAGGTATCGGGATACACAATATCACTCTTGCCCAGCGTGGGGGTATCCATACGGGTAAAGAGCAGTTTTTCGATCCGCTGGTCACCTTTGATGCTCAAATCCGCCAGCGGCAGCAAATCGCCCACCTGAGCCCGCAAATCCTGCGAACTGGCCACCAGCGGTGTGCCCACGGCCTTCGCCGGGCGCACCACAATGGCTCCCAATTCCTTCAGCGAAGCCACAAACTGGGCCTCTACCACTTCATCCTTGGGGCCGTGAATCCGGATTTTTTCCAGGCGTGCTGTGGTCCGGGCGTTCATGTTTTCCAACACCACCACCTGATCCGCCGCCGTCACCAGCCCCAGCGCATACACCACCGGCTTGATGGCATCTTCGCGGTCGCCTTCCGTTTCGCCCTGCCGGGGCGTGCGGAAATTCAGCGTCACTTTCACAATCCCGCCTGCGGTCAGTTTGCCTATTTCGGCCAGCTTCTTATCCATCTGCTCGGGCTGCAAATACGGCAGTTGCGCCGGATTGCCCATCCACTTATCCGTCTCGCCCAGTTCATGCTGTTGCACCACGCCCAGCGGTTCCCCGGCGGCATCCAATATCAACTCCATCCGGCTGAATTCGCGTAACTCGCGCCCCGCTTCCGTCACCACTTCGCTCTGCGGCCACGCGCTGCGCTTGGTCACCCAGCGTTCCTGGTTCGGGGCAAACTCCACCCCGGCCTTGGGCTTGCCTTCCGCCTTGAAAACCAGCGGCTGCACCCCTGCCACCGGCTTGATCTTCAGCAACATCCCGTTACCCTTGGCAAAGTAACCAGCCGGCGTGGCCACCTGCCGTTGCCCGCCGATTTCCACCTCCACCTGCTTTACAAACCGCCCCGGTGTGACCGGGTCATACGTCAACACCAGATCCGCTGCCACCAAATACCCGCCCACCCGCACCGGCCGTTCCTGCTTGATGGATTCCTCACTGCTGTTGAAATCATCCACGTTCCGTTGCAGCCCCGGGGCGCCCATCAGTTCCCCCTTGTCATACTGCCATGTCCAATACACCTTCGCCATGGCCCCGCGCACCGCCGCGGATACCGGCACCACCGCCGGCGCTGCGGCTACCGGAGCCGTAGCGGCTTCCTGTGCCATAAGCGGCATAAGTCCCACCGAAGCCACAGCCAAGCCCAATACATAAGCGACAATCTGACGGCGCATAGTTCATACCTTTCCAAAAGAATCTGGTTGCTTATTCCCGACTGTAATCGGTGGCAATATCCACCACGATCTGACGCATTTGTCCATTACGCAATACCACAAACACAATCCGGGGCTTGGCGTCAATATTCGCCAGCGTCTCGGCGTGCACCCGTTTGACATCGGCCAGCGTGTTGACTTCCTGCCCGTCAATCTTGAGCACAATATCTTCACTCCGCAGCCCCGAAGTCGCCCCGTTGCCCGGATACTTCAACCCGAACACAAACACCCCCGCCTTGCGGTGGAAATACAGGTCCGGATTGTCGAATTGATTGATCGTCTTGAGCGACATATCCCAGCGCGCACACGCCAGCGTCGCCCCTTCCACATCTCCTTTGGCCGTTGGTGTCAGCGTGACCTTCATTTCCTTGCCTGCCCGCACCAGCGTCACCGTTACCGGCTGGTTCTTTTCCAGCATCCCCAAATGCCGACGGATATCCGGCAGGTCTTCCGCCATGATGCCCATGACCGTCTGTTCGCCGATTTTGACAATCCGGTCGCGCGGTTGCAGCCCGGCCTTGCGGGCCGGTGAATCCGCCTCGGTATCGGCTACCATCACCCCATTATCGCCTTCAAAATACACATTCTGATCAAAATCATGCAGCGGCTGCAAATACAGCCCCGTCCAGGCCCAATTCACCTTGCCCTCTTTCCGCAGCATGGGCAGAATCTGGCTGATGGTCTGGCTGGGAATGGCAAAGCCCAAATCCCCCATTCCCGCCCCGCGGGTATTCACCCCGATAATCTCGCCATGCGTATTCACCAGCGGCCCGCCCGAATTGCCCGGACTGATCGAAGCATCGCTCTGCAACCACAGCACATATTCCGACACCCCCGCCAGATAACGCTTGGTACACGACACAATCCCCAGCGACACCGACCGGCTCAGGCCCAGCGGCGCCCCCATCGCCATCACCACATCGCCTTCACGCAGCGCCGACGAGGCCCCCAGCGTCGCAAACGGCAGCGGTTTGGCGTCCTTGGGCATCTTCAGTTGCAGCAAGGCCAAATCCACATCTTTATCCGACCCCACCACCGTGGCATCATAATGCTGCCCATCGGCCAGCAACACGCGCACCTCGGTGGCTTTGTCAATCACATGCCAGTTGGTCAATACCTCCCCCGTTGCCGAAATCACCGCCCCGCTGCCCACGATATCGCGGGTCACCTTGCGGCCACCTTCCATGCTTTCCTGCTGCACCTTGATGAACGCCACGGTCGGGAACACCCGATCCTTGGCATATTGCACGATGTTGCGGAAGTCCGCCGATGACGCCAACGCTTGCGTCAGTGCATCGGGCTGGGTCGTGGAGCCGGTTTTTCCGCCCCCCTGACACCCCGCCAAAGCCACCATAACCAGACCACTTACCCCGATCGCGACGATTGATTTTTGCATAGCCGGGCGCTCGTATTTGAATGGGCCAACGAAACCTGTGTCCACATCCGCTACGATAACCACGTTTTCCGCTTTTGCCAATCCCACCCCCGGCATTTCTATCAAAAGTTTTTCATGCCCGCCGCCCCCC
>JBAXGE010000043.1:0-14440 GCA_037139555.1 Phycisphaerae bacterium | reverse complement strand
CGCCATTGAGCGTCTTGAGGTCTACGCGCTGCTGCACCTGCGTCAGTTTGGCCGGTACGGTCCGGCTGGTATGACGCAGGAGATAATTCTTGCCCCCCTGCGCGGCCTGAGCATCAAACCACACCACATGGGCATTGATATGCTGCACCACGGCCGGCGGCTGGGCCAGTGCCACGATCATATCGCCCCGGCTGATATCAATTTCATCGGCCAGCACCAGCGTGACGGCCTGACCCGCATGGGCCACGGCCAAATCCCCATCCACGGTGTGAATGCGTTTGATGGTGGTACGACGTCCCGCTGGCAGCACCAAAACCGTTTCATCCACATGCAACCGCCCGCGTGCCAGCGTGCCCGCAAAGCCGCGGAAATGCAGGTCCGGACGGATGACATACTGAACCGCAAACCGGGCCGGCCCTGCCGACTCGTGCTGTTCCTGCGGTTCCACAGCCTCTAACCACTCCAGGAGCGTTGGTCCCTGATACCAGGGAATATCTTCATCCCCGCGCGTGACAATGTTGTGCCCCAGCAGGGCCGATACCGGGATATAGGCATCGGCGGTAGCGCCGAACTTGGCCAATACCGCGCTGTATTCCGCGCGGATGGCTTCGTAGACCTTGGGGTCGTAGCCCACCAAATCCATTTTGTTGATGGCTACCACGATGTGCCGGATCCCCAGCAGATGGGCAATATAGCCATGCCGGCGTGACTGCGGCAGCACCCCCAGCCGGGCATCAATGAGAATAATCGCCACATCCGCCGTCGAGGCGCCGGTGGCCATGTTGCGGGTGTATTGTTCGTGGCCGGGGCAGTCGGCGATGATGTATTTGCGCGTGCCGGTGGAGAAATAGCGATAGGCCACATCAATAGTGATGCCCTGTTCGCGCTCGGCCTGCAGGCCGTCGGTCAGGAGGGACAAATCCACCGCCGACAGACCTTTGCGCTGGGACGTGGAGGTGATATTGGCCAGCGTATCGGACAAAATGGATTTGGTGTCAAACAGCAAGCGGCCGATCAGCGTGCTCTTGCCATCATCCACGCTGCCGCAGGTCAGAAAACGTACCAAGCCGCGGTCAACAACGGTGCTGGGGGTAGTGGGTATAACAGTGGTCATCAGCGTAACTTTCGTGCTTAGAAATAGCCTTCTTTTTTCCGTTGTTCCATGGCCGCATCGGAGGTTTGATCATCCAGCCGCGTGGCCCCGCGTTCGGTAATGGTCGTGGCGGCGGTTTCGTGGATAATCTTTTCCACGGTGTCCGCGGTGGATTCCACCGGCGCGGTACAGGTGATGTCCCCCACCGTGCGGTAACGCACGGACAGGGTTTCAACCTTGGCATCGGGCGCGGGTGGAGTCAGCGGCGTCACCGGCACCAGGACGTTGCCCCGCCGTACGACGGGGCGTTGATGGGCAAAGTAAATGCTGGGCAGGGGTAACTTTTCCAGCGCGATGTACTGCCATACATCCAGTTCCGTCCAATTAGAGATCGGAAACGCCCGGATATTCTCGCCCTTGGCAACCTGAGCATTGTAAAGATTCCACAGTTCCGGACGCTGGTTTTTGGGGTCCCATTGGCCGTGGCGATCACGGAAGGAAAAAACCCGTTCCTTGGCGCGGGCTTTTTCTTCGTCCCGCCGGGCCCCGCCAATGCAGCAATCAAACTCAAATTCCGCGATGGTCTCCAACAGCGTGACCGATTGATAGCGATTGCGTGATTCGTCCGCACTGCGCAGCACCACCGTCCCCCGGGCCATGGAATCTTCCACGCTGCGTACGATCAACCGTTCGCCCAGTTCCGCGGCCCGATGGTCACGATAGGCGATAACCTCGGGATAATTATGCCCGGTATCCACATGCACCAGCGGGAACGGAAACCGCCCCGGCCGGAAGGCTTTTTCCGCTAGCCGCAGGAGGACAATCGAGTCTTTACCACCCGAAAAGAGCAAAGCCGGGCGGGCACACTGGCCGGCGACCTCGCGCATGATGTAGATGGCCTCCGCCTCCAATTGCCGCAGGTGCGTAGATAGCCCCAATTCGGTGGCGGGTGGTTGTAAAATCGCGGTCATAAGCACACTTCCATAAGGTACAAAATCAATCTCATACTAGATTGATAGGTTATGTGGGCATAGGGATTAAGTCAAGTAGACCGCGAACCGGAGGAAATTCTGTTTACCTGCCAGCCCGTCTGATATCTGCTATGTGTATGTGAATAATAGACTTAGCCATCGCGCAGCCAAGTCACTTCCGCGGCACTCAAAGGCACCGATAGGGCCATAAAGCTGGTTCTGGTTTCCTCGATGCTGCGCGGGCCAATCAGCGCAAAGGTGGGGAATTTCTGGTTCAGCACATACGCCAGCGCGATTTGGATCGGGGTACAGCCTTTTTTCCGGGCCAACTCTTCCGCGCGGGCTTTGCGGGCGAAATTGTCCGCGCTGTACCAGCAACGCACCAATTCTTTGTCGGTGGTGTAGGCCGGATCGCCGAGGACAAAGAAGCCCCGCGCCTGACTGCTCCACGGCATCAGCGGCATCTGGGTCGCCTCATGCCAGGCCAGAATCTCGGGGTCACTGGCCGTAAGACACCCTGCCCACACCGGGTCCACCATACGGGCCAGCGCCAAATTATTGGAGACGGCACTGAAGCCGGTTTTACCGTGCGCCCGGGCATAGGCATTGAACGCATCCACCCGCGCGGGCGTCCAGTTCGATCCACCAAAGGCGCGCATCCGTCCCGCCTGAAGATGCTCGTTCAGCACGTCAACAAATTCCCCCACCGGCACCGTCGGGTTGTCGCGGTGGAGCATGTAGATATCGAGATAGTCGGTCTGTAACCGGCCCAGCGACTCGTGCAATTGGCGGGTCAGATTCACCGGGTCGCAGCACGGCGTGTGGGCGCCTTTGCCCAGAATCACCACCTGTTCGCGGACGCCGCGATTGGTCACCCACTGTCCCAGGGCTTTTTCACATTCCCCGCCGGCATAGACATACGCTGTATCAAAGGTGTTGCCACCCCGGGTGTAATAATCGTCAAACACCGCCACTGCATGAGGGAACGCACTGAGCCGTTGATTATCCACGCCCATGACCAGTCGTGCCACAGGCTTGGTCACGCCCGCCAGCCGACCATAGGTCATCGGCGCAGCCGTACTGATGGACAAGGGACGCTGGGCCAGAGTCTGTGTCCTCCGCTCAGGTAGTTCCGCGTTATAACGCTGGCCCAAATCGGCGCGCCAACGGTCCAGCAGTTTCATGTTACCGAGCGTATCGGCCCAACTCATGGCGGGGAACGCGGCGCTGCCTTGCCCCCGTGCCACCGTAGCCGCCACCACATCGGCCTCCAGGGTATACGCCGTAGCCCCGGCATCCGTATCGCAGGCAATTACTTGTGTTTCTTTGCCCCGGGTGACAGTCAGAGTAGTCCCGGTGGGTTGGGGAACCCATTGGGTCAGCACGATATTCCCTTCGCTGCCATAGATACGCACCACATTATCCATATTGCATTGCACACCGCAGGCGATATGCGCGGTGATTTCGTGGCCCGCAGCGCCGCTAAATTTTAGTACTGCCGCGGCATATTCATCCACACCCGTGGGCCCGATGTGCCCCACCCCTTTGAATTCGATCGGTTCGGCCGGCCCATCCAACCCCAAGCCCACGCCCGCCACCAGGCGCACCATCGTGGTACAGTAACCGCCGACATCCAGGATGCCCCCGCCGCCGAGGTCATTGTTCAGTAACCGACTGTCATAATTCGGCCCGCAGTTGAAGGCGAAGTTCGCCTGAACCGCACGGACCTGACCAATCGCACCGGCCTTGAGCAATTCCACCAGCTTAGCCACCACCGGGTGACAACGATACATGAAAGCTTCCATCAGAAACACGCCGTTGGCCCGTGCGGCCTCAATAGCCACCATCGCTTCGGCATGATTCAGCCCAATGGGTTTTTCCACCAGAATATGCTTGCCCGCTTCCGCAGCCTGTACGGCCAGCGCCACATGCTGGGGATGCGGCGTGGCAATATACACGGCCTGCACCTCTGGGTCGGCCAGCAACGCTGCGTAACTGCCGTAACGCTGCACCGGATAGTTCTGCCAGAAGTCGCCATGCTTATCAATTCCGAAGCGGTCCGCTTCGGCTTGCGTCCGAGAGGCCACCGCCACCACCCGGCCGGTTTGCGACAACAGCATCCCCTTGGCAAAGATACTGGCAATCCGACCCGTAGAAATAATGCCCCAATTCAGCATGGCGAAGGCCTCGTTTGAAGTATGTCAACAAAAATTACTTCGTCGGCGTTGGCCCAATAATTGGCGGAAACATGGCGAACATACCCATCCGCACGACGCGCTAACGATTCATATTGAAACCGTTAAATTCCCGACAAATCCTGATCCTTACCCTCGGTAGGGTCTTTGAACGTGGGGCTGAAGCCATAACGCAGACCTTCGGGCGATAATTGCTGCCAGCCGGTGCCGGCGGGATGTTTGCCCGCAGGGGGAATCCAGCCATGACCACGTTCGGCCTTGATAATGATGTCCACCGCTTCCTGAATCGAGTCGGTGAGGTGGAACAGTTCCATATCTTCTTCGTGGATGTAGTGGTGGCGTTCCAACATCACATTCCGCAACCAGCTAATCAGACCGCCCCAATAATCCGTCCCCATAAGCACCACGGGGAAGGGATCAGACTTGTGGGTCTGGATCAGGGTTAAGGCCTCAAACATCTCGTCCATGGTGCCAAAACCACCGGGCATACATACGAAGGCGCGGCTGTATTTGACAAACATCACCTTACGGACGAAAAAGTAGTGGTTCGTCACACTGACATTCTGGTAAGGATTGGCCGTCTGTTCCATGGGCAGGGTGATATTAAGCCCGACCGATACCCCGCCGGCCTCTTTGGCGCCGCGGTTGGCGGCCTCCATGATGCCCGGCCCACCGCCCGTGATGACGGTAAAGCCTTTTTTCGCCAATAAGGCCCCCAGATCACGCGCGATCTGATAATACTGATCCGTGGGTTTGGTCCGGGCCGAGCCGAAAACACTCACGGCCGGGCCGACATTGGCCATGGTTTCGAAGCCTTCGACAAACTCACCCATGATGCGGAACAGCCGCCAGGCATCCTGACTGAGTTGTTGGCCTATATCCATTTGACGCGGGTCGTATGACATAATTTCGCTCCTGAACAGACTTTGTTCGCTTAAGTTTACCCAGACTATCAGTCCCTGCCCAGCGAAACCAGTTAAAATCACTTGATTGCCCCGCCCGAGTGGCGATAATGCAGAAAGATTATGATAGTGTTCATGTAACCTTGGGAGTCCCAATGGATTTCTTAAAACTATTGTCCGAAACCCCCGGCGTACCCGGACGCGAAGAACGCGTGCGTAAGGTCATCCAAAACGAGATCACCGGCCTCTTCCACGAGACGCGGGTGGACGATCTGGGCAACCTGATATGTATCCGCAACGCCGACAAGGTCGCCAAAGGTAAGACCCCAAAACGGGTGCTGATTGCCGCACACATGGATCAAATCGGTTTTTATGTCCGGCATGTGGACGACCGGGGCTTTATCCGGCTGCATAACGTGGGGGGATTCGACCCGCGCACGCTGCCAGCGCATCGAGTATTAGTCCAAGGCAAAAAAGACCTTTACGGAATGCTAATGCCGGGGATCAAACCCATCCACATCGCCACAGATGAAGAACGGCGTAAGACGCTGGCCATGACGGACTTTTATGTGGATATCGGCTTGCCGGGAAAAAAGGTCAAGGAACTGGTGCGCGTCGGCGACCCGGTCACGCTGGTGGAGCCGTGCCTCGAGATCGGCGATCTGGTCTGCGGACAAGCCATGGACAACCGGGTATCGGTATGGACGGTCATCCGGGCCATGCAGCGGTTGCGTCATTCGCCGTGTGACATTGTGGTGGTCTTCTCGGTGCAGGAAGAGGTGGGCTTGCGCGGGGCCGGGCCGGCCACCTATGGCGTGGAACCCGATGTGGCCATCGCGGTGGATACCACGCTTGCCTGCGACATCCCCGGCGTGCCGGACGAGCAGTCGGTATCGCATCTGGGCAAAGGCGCGGGCATCAAAATCATGGACAGTTCGATCATCAGTGATCGGGCGCTGGTGGATAATTTTGTGGCGGTGGCGGAAAAGCACCGGATTGCCCACCAGTTGGAATTACTCCCGCTGGGTGGCAACGATGCCGGCGCCATGCAGCGCAGCCGGGCGGGTATGCGGGCCATTACCATCAGTATTCCCACCCGCTATATCCACACCGTCAACGAGTGTATCAACCGCAAGGATTTGCACGCCACACGTGATCTGCTGGCGGCGTGGCTGGAACAGGGAATCTAATCTCCGGGAAGCAAGGGATATCATGACGATGCAATTTGATACCAAAGTATGCGGAAATGTGGACCACGCACTCTATCTGGAGTGGCTCTGCACCAATGGCCGGGGCGGGTATGCCTCGGGCTCGGTGGCGGGTGCCAATACGCGCAAGTATCACGGTTATCTGGTGGTGGCGATGGCACCGCCGGTGAACCGGCTGGTCATGCTCAGTCGCGTGGAAGACCGGGTGGTGCATGCCGGGGTGGTGACAGATTTATCCACGGCGGAATTTCCCGATGTGATTCACCCCCAGGGGTATCGGCATATCGAATCGTTCACCTACGATGATGGGCCGGTGTGGGTGTATCGCGTGGGCCCCCTGCGCGTGCGCAAGACCATCAAACTGATTCACGATACCGACAATCTGGTAGTGCAATATGAGTTGCTTGCGCCGAGTGTGCTGGAGAGTCCGGTAAAATTGGTGGTGCAACCGTTGTTTGCGGGCCGGGATTTTCATGCCACCATCCAACCGCATTGGCGGCCGGCCTGGAGTCTGGTAAATCACGGCAGCGATTATTTCTCGGTGACCGTACCAGGGCTGCCCTGTGCCATCAACCTGAGCCACAACGCCGACAAGTTCACTCCCGCGCCGAGTTGGTGGTACAACTTTATGTTCCGGCAGGAACGCCAGCGCGGCTATCCGGACCGGGATGATTTGTGGAATCCGGGCGCGTTGGAATTCACCCTCCAAGCGGGCAAGCCGGTGGGCTTTATCTGCGCCACCCAGCCGGTGGCGTATAACCGCGTGCCGGAATTGCTGACCCAACAGGCCCGGCATCATGAGGAGGTGGATGGTTTCATTCCCGAAGCCAAGCAGGACCCGTTCCTGCTGGCGTTGGTGCGGGCTTCGGATCAATTCATCGTCCGGCGCGGCCCGGCCCCCAGCGAACCCAAACAACTCGCCCCCATGTCCATCATCGCGGGCCTGCCGTGGTTTGAGGATTGGGGTCGTGATACCTTTATTGCCCTTCCGGGATTAACCTTGTGTACCGGAAGATTTGATATTGCCCGGGGCATTCTCAAAACCTACGCGGAACATCTGCACCAGGGTCTGCTGCCCAACCGGTTCCCCGACAAGGCGCACCATCCGGATTACAACACTGTGGATGCCGCCATGTGGTATCTGCAGTCGGCGTACAGTTTCTGGCGCTATACCGGCGATGTGGCGTTCCTCAAGGCGGTGCTGTATGACCCGATGGTGGAGATTATCCGGCATTATCGCGATGGCACCGATTTCGATATCCGCATGGATGGCGATGGGCTGATCCGTGCGGGCAGTCACGGACTGCAACTGACATGGATGGATGCCAAGGTGGGCGAGTGGGTGGTCACCCCGCGCCACGGCAAGCCCGTGGAAATCAACGCCCTATGGTACAACGGGCTCGAGATGATGCGCCAGCTGGCGCTGACCATTGGCGATGAACCCAATGCCCGCGAGTTCCGGCAACTGGCCGCCATGGTGGCCGATAGTTTCCCGCGGACGTTCTGGAATGCGGCGGCAGGTTATTGCCACGATGTGGTCAGTGATGAGGGCAAGCCGGACCGTTCGCTGCGGCCCAACCAACTGATGGCCGTCTGCCTGCCCTTCTCCCCGCTCAGTCCGGACCAACAAATGGCGGTGGTCAACACCTGTCAGAAGCATCTGCTCACCCCCATGGGCATGCGAACGCTGGCCCGTGATGACCAAGCCTTCCATGCCCGTTGCGAGGGCGACCAGTTGGCCCGCGATATGGCGTATCATCAGGGCACAGTTTGGCCGTGGCTGATCGGGCCGTTTGTGTCCGCATATGTGCGTGCCCATGGCGGTACGGCTGAGGCCCGCCAGCAGGCCCGTGGCTTCCTGATGCCCATGCAGCAGCACATGCGGGATGCAGGTCTGGGGTCTATCAGCGAAATTGCCGATGCCGTGGAACCCTTCAGCCCGCGCGGTTGCATTGCCCAGGCCTGGTCCGTGGGGGAAGTCTTGCGCAGCTATTACGAAGACGTGCTGGATCGCGCCCCGGCGTGGCCGCAGTTACGGTGACGGCCTAACATAATAGCATGGTTAGAACAGGTTCCTTTGCAGAGGTGACTTATGCGGATGCGGTATCTGGCTGTGGCTATAGCGGCCATTCTTGGGGTGATGGGCTTGGCACTGGCACAAAATGTCGTGCGGGAACGTGTGGCCACTACCAATGCGATGCCACGCATACAACCCAAGGCCGTTAAAATGAACCTGCTTCATCCGGAGTCGTACAGTAATCTTGATCTGGAAAAACTCACCCCCCAGCAGCGGGCGGAGCTGAACAAGCTGCGCCAGGCCACGGACTTGAAAGTGGCCCGGATTATGGCAGAAGAGCAAACCGCCATTGCGCGGATCTGCCAGCCCGGTTTGGACGCCAATGCCATAGCCCAGCCAATGCTGGACAACCTGTCGGAGCTTTCGGAAGCCGAGTCCCTGCGTCTGCAAATGCTGCTGGACCGGCGGGCCAAAGCGATGGAAGCACTGAGCAACATCATGAAAAAACTGCATGAAACCAGCCAGACCATCATTGAAAACATGAAATAACGGCAACGCTGGCCAGCAGACGTTTCCATGCCAGATCACCGCCCCAATCCGCACATTGATTGTCCCCTTTCACTGGCCTATCATGGCGTGCAATATTTATTTGTTTTTTGTCAAAGGAGGCTGGCTTATGGCAATACAACATTGGATGGCGTGGGAAGGTGGCGTGGATTTGGTGGCGATGACCCAGCCGGGACTGACCCAGCCGAATGTGATTGTGCATGTGGCGCGGAAAGTACATACCCCGCTGGGTTCGGCGGCATCAGGCATGGTATTTTTCCAGCCGGACCCCAATGCCGCGCCGCTGGCGCTGGGTTTCATCTCGACCGACCCCAACGGTGTAGGCCGATATTTTGGTCCCAAGATTTTCGCCGGAACCCCGTTTGAACACGCCCCGGTACTGCTGGCGGATATCAACATTCAACAGTTACAGCCCGGCAGTGTGACGGCCATCGTCACCATCGGTGATCTGGTCATCAAAACCACATTGAGCCAATTGGGTGCTCTGGAACTAATCAACCGCGCCCCCGCCGCAATGCCACCCTTTGCCCAACAGGGACTGGAAGCCGTGGCCGGGAAGGCCACCCTCAACGTGAATGGCAAAGATATCGCCATCACCGTACCGCCGATTGGGATTTCCGGCGGGCCCGCCGCAGTCTGGACCCCGGCGGGCATTTACGCCCGGTGACGTTACCGCATACGCGTACAAAGCTTAGTATTTTTGCCAAGTTAAAGCTTTTTTACGACCGTAGAATGCTTAATTATCATGCACACATGAAAAACACCACATAAAACCAAAGAAAACATCCGCCATCTTGCCTATTTTTTAATCATTTGCATGCCTATATAGCACATTTTGTGTACTTTTGCCTTTGAATGCCTATTTTTATGGCACGTCTAGTTTTTTTGCGGTACGATACCCCTCGTAGCGAAGCCAATTCTTTCATTCTCTTTTTCTGGAGGTTTGTATGAATCTGCGTCGTCCCAATGGCAGCGAAGTCACCAATACTGTGAACCGCTCCAAGAACATCGTTCCCATGTCCGGTCTGTGCTCGGTATGCAGAGACGACTGCCATGGCGGTTGCGAAATTTTCCAGGCCTCATTCCGTGGCCGGGAATTGTTGTATCCCAAGCCCTTCGGTTCCATCACCGCGGGCGCGGATAAAGATTATCCCGTGGATTATTCCCATATCAATATCCAAGGCTACGCGCAGGGCGCCAAAGGTTTGCCCGCAGGCGTGGTAGGCGGACCCGATACGGCCGTCTTCCCCGCCGTCAGCACGGAAACCTCCTATGGCTGGACCCAGAAGGTAAAGTTGAAAGTGCCGATGTTCACCGGCGCGCTGGGCTCGACCGAAATCGCACGCAAACACTGGGAACATTTCGCCGTGGGTGCGGCCATCAGCGGGATCACGCTGGTCTGCGGGGAGAATGTCTGCGGGATTGACCCGCAACTGGAACTCGACAGTAACGGCAAGATCAAAAACTCGCCGGAAATGGACCGCCGGATCAGCACGTACAAGCGTTATCAGTCGGGCTTCGGCGAAATTCTGGTGCAGATGAATGTCGAGGATACCCGTCTGGGCGTGGCGGAATATGTCAGCCAGAAACACGGTCTGGATACTATCGAACTCAAATGGGGTCAGGGCGCCAAGTGTATCGGCGGGGAAATTAAAGTCAACTCGCTGGAACGCGCCAAAGAACTGAAACGCCGGGGCTATATCGTACTGCCCGATCCGACACTGGAAGCCAATGAGTTGGCTTACAAGGACGGCGCCATCAAGGAATTCGAACGCCACAGCCGACTGGGCTTTGTCAGCCATGAAGGCTTCCTGGCCGAAGTGAAACGGCTGCGCCAACTCGGCTTCAAACGCATCACGCTCAAAACCGGGGCGTATTCCATGGTGGAATTGGCCCAGGCCATGCGCTGGGGCGCGGAAGCCCAAATTGATCTGCTGACCATTGACGGCGCCCCCGGCGGGACCGGCATGAGCCCCTGGCCGATGATGAACGAATGGGGCACCCCCACGTTCTATCTGCAATCGCTGGCCTACGAATTCGCCACCAAGCTCCAGGCCCGCGGTCTGCGCGTGCCGGATCTGGCGATGGGCGGTGGGTTCTCGACCGAAGATCATATCTTCAAAGCCATTGCCATGGGCGCGCCGTTCTTCAAAGCGGTCTGCATGGGTCGGGCGCTCATGATTCCGGGCATGGTGGGACGTAACATCGAACAATGGATCAAAGATGGCAAACTGCCCAGCACCGTGGCCAAGTTCGGCACCACCGTGGAACAGATTTTTGTCAGCTATGAAGAACTCAAAGGCATCTACGGCAAGGAACTGGCCAATATTCCCATGGGCGCCATTGGCCTGTATACCTTCAGCCAGAAGATGCGTACCGGCCTGCAACAGTTGATGGCGGGGAGTCGCAACTTTGCGCTCAACACCCTCAGCCGGCAAGACCTGATGTGCCTGACCGAAGAAGCCGCGAAGATTTCCGGCATTCCGTATGTCATGAATGCCTATCGCGACGAAGCCCAGAAGATTCTGGAATCGTAACGGCAAGCAGATAACGAACGACGAAAAAGGCCACCGCCCGAGTAGTTTGGACGGTGGCCTTTGTATTGGACGAGTCCGTGCGTCCCGGAATAGATGCCCGATCTGGCCCCAGACTGCCAGCGGGTTTACTTCGTCGGAGTTTTGGTTTCTTCGAACACAAAACCATTCTTGGTGGCCTGCTGGCGGATCATGCTCCGCAGATTGGCATCCAGCGATTGTTTGTCGCTGAGTCCCTGCTTGGTCATTTCGGCCTTGACATAGGCCTCGCGTTTGACACCCAGTTCCTGAATCTGCTTCTGAATGTCGGCGCGTTCTTTGGCTTTATCCTGCAAATATTTTTCCCGACCCGCCGCATCCAGACTGCGCATCGCTTCGGGCAGGTCTTCGGTTTTAACTTCAGATAGTTTCACCGTGCCCTCCGTCAACGCATCATTCAGATCCCAGCCCGAATTACGGTACAGCGCCCCGCTCTTGGTCACGGCCCGTTCCGCCGCTGCGGCCGGGGCGGTGGATTTGGCGGCACTGTCCATTGCCGCCTGTTGCTGAGCTGCCGCCTCACGTTTCGCGCCATAACCGACATACGTGGTATTCAGCTTGCCGCTGAGATCGGCCAAATCCTTGTCGAAGGGGGTATTAACCGCCACGGTGCCATTGTTGGCATCAATGGCGGCAAATTGGCCATCCGCCCACGCGGCGGCATCGGCCCAGCCGGTCTGGCGGCCCGAGGCTTCATCGCCACAGTAGATGGTGTTAATAATGATGCCCTTCCCGGCCACGATCTGGCAGGCGTCTTTGAGTTTGACCTTGTCATCCTGTGTGGCGGGTTCATTGCCCGCCACGACGATAATCTTGAGGGCACCTTTTTGGGCAGACCAGGTTAATTGCTCCGCGGCGGCCACCGATACCCGAGCGACGTATTCCGTGCCGCCATTGGTTTTCAGGGCAAACAGCTTGCTGTAAATACCGTCCAGATCAGTAGTTAAGTCCGATAACTGGGAGACCCAGCCGGTTTTGGCATCCAAACCATCATTGCCATAGTGGTACAACGCCACGCGCAGATTGGGCTTGGGTTGGGCTTTGGCCAGTTCATTGACGATGGCCCATAACTTCTGCCGGGCGGAATCAATCAGCCCGTCCATCGAGCCGGAGGTATCCAAACAGATGGCCAAATCCACGTCCTGGGATTGCATAGGCCGGGTGGTTGGGGGCACGGCTATCACCGGTTGGGCGGGTAGCAGGTGGGGACAGGCAGCGGCAGCGGCCAACATGGCGGCGGCAAAGGCGAGACGGATGGGCTTACGCATGGCAATCTCCTTTAAAGGTGCTATGTTGGCTTATTGGACGCCGGAAATGGGAGCCAAGTTCCCAAAAAAATCCGGGGGGATATTACGGCCAGTTGAAAACACCAGATTCCGGGCCTATTGTCTGTAATTAACGGGAAGTGAATTTCCTGTAAAGAAATGGAATTTGTCTGATGCAACCCTATTACGGAGTAAAAAAACGATGATCTTCTCCAATCCCAGCGAGTATGCGATCCGGGCTTTGTCGGAAATGGCCGTGCAGTTGCATGACCCCGAAGCCACCAAAGGCCGGCGGCCCGGCTACATCATGTTGGACCGGCTGACGGAATCGGCCTCGCTGCCGCGCGAATTTTTGGCCAAGATTTTCCGCCAGTTGGTCGAAGCCCGCGTGCTCAAGAGCGCCAAGGGGCCGGGGGGCGGATTCTCCTTCGCGCGTCCGCCCGCCGAGATTTCGCTGCTGGATATCGTCGAGGCGGTGGATGGTCATGACATGACCGACATCTGCGTGGTGGGTTTGTCGCGCTGCGATGATTCCGTCGCCTGTGCCCAGCATGAGCTGTTCAAACCCATCCGCCAGCAACTCAAGGGCTATCTGACCAATACCACGCTGGCCGATACCTCGGCGGCATTGATCGAGAAAAAGAATAATCCCCCTAAAGTAGAAGCGAAGCCGACCAAGGGCGGCAAGTAATCTACCATTCAGACGCATACTTCACACCAGCCGGTCCCCGTGACCGGCTGGTGTTGTTTTGGCCCAGAGCAGATTCATCGCGCCCATAATTGGCCCCCGGCCCAAGTTATGGCATAATGCCGGGCATCAAGTTCAGGAGCGCATGTGACAACAACGACACCCACAACCGGCCCGACCTTTCCCGCATCCCTGCCCAGTTGGATACGTCTGGCCCATTGTTACGGTTTGGGGCCGATCCTGACCAAACGGTTGTTGGAGCGATTCGGCAGTCCGGAGGCAGTGCTGGCCGCACACCCCGGAACCTTGGCCGAGATTGAGGGGATTAAGGCGCGGCATTGCGAGAATATCGTCAAGACCATACCTCTGGCCCAGGCCCACGAGCTGATTCGTGAGGCGCAGAGTTTGGGGATCACCTATCTGTGTCCCGATAGTCCGAATTGGCCCGCCGGGTTTCGTCATATGGTAGACCCACCGGTGGTCTTGACGGTACGCGGAGAAATTCTGCCCACCGATACGGTGGCGTTAGCGGTGGTGGGCTCCCGCCGGGCCACGTTGTATGGTATCGAACAGGCCGGGCGCTTTGGCGCCTTGGCAGCACTGGCGGGGATGACCATCGTATCAGGCGGGGCCCGCGGGATTGATACCGCGGCGCACGAAGGCGCCCTGCGGGCCGGGGGGCGCACCATTGTGGTGCAGGGGTGCGGTCTCAAACATTGTTATCCGCCGGAGAACGAAGCCCTGTACGAACGCATCGTCAGCAGTGGCCACGGCGCGGTGATCAGCGAATTACCGCTTAATGCCCCCCCGCTGGCGGAACATTTTCCCGCGCGCAACCGACTGATTGCCGTGCTGGGGCTGGGTGTATTGGTGGTCGAGGCCAACAAGAAAAGCGGCAGTCTGATAACCGCCCGGCTGGCGGCGGAGGATTATGGCCGCGAGGTATTCGCGCTCCCCGGAC
>JBAXGE010000042.1:0-14447 GCA_037139555.1 Phycisphaerae bacterium | reverse complement strand
CTTACTTCATGTCCACCGAGGCTTCGATCATGTTGGCACCCTCGATGGCTTTGAACGCAAAGCCCTGTTTTTCGAACATGACTTTGGCACTGGCATCGGGCAGCATGTGGGCGTAAACGCGTTTGAGCTTCTCGGCCTTGGCAATATCCATCAGGTCCACCAGCAGCGCACTGCCGAGGCCCTTGCCCTGCCAGGTATCCGAGACGATCACGGCGATTTCCGCTTCCTGGGTGCCGCGAATCTTGCTGACCCGGCCAACGCCGACAATCTCGCCAGCGGGCAGGGTGGCGGCAAGTACCATTTCGCGGTCGAAATCGTTGAAGCACTGCCGTACCAGACGTTCGTGGGCCACACGGTCGTCGAGCTTCATGGCGATAAAGTAACGTTGCCGGACCGACTGTTCCGACAGGGTGGCATGGAACTGCCGCATGGCGGGTTCGTCTTCGGGACCAATGGGCCGCAAGGTGAGGGCCTGGCCGTCCTTGAGCTTGGTACATTTGACGTACTGGGACGGATAGGGCCGGATGGCCGGACGCGGGAGCTGGTCGTCGCTGACACTGGCCTCGTGCAGAATGACGCGGGCATCGAGGGCGATAATCCGTTCGGCCGAAGCCAGCAGCGGATTGATATCAATTTCCTTGATGCGCGGCTGCTCGATGAGCAACTGGCTGAAGCGGACGACAATCTTTTCCAGCAGGTTCTGGTCCACGGGCTTGCGACCGCGGATACCCTGCGTGGCTTTGTAAATCTTGGTCTGTTCCATCAGGCGCTTGGCCAGGGTGGTATTCAGCGGGGGCAGGGCGAGAGCCTTGTCCTTGTAGAGTTCCACCAACTGACCGCCGGAACCGAACAGGATCACGGGGCCGAACTGGGCATCGAGACTGGACCCGATGATGATTTCATAACCTTCCAGCCGCATCATCGGTTGCACGGTGACGCCCTGGAAATGCTGCAGGCCTTTCTTCTCGGCCACGTTCTTCTTGATGGTCTCGAACGCGGTGCGCACAGCTTCCTTGTTGGCCAGGTTCAGGATGACCCCACCGACATCGGTCTTGTGCGTGATGGTCAGCGAATAGAGCTTGAGCACGATCGGATAGCCGATCTTATCCGCATAGGCCACCGCTTCGTCCGCCGTGGTGGCGATCTCGGTGGGTACGGTGGGGATGCCATAAGCGGCGATGAGCTTCTTGGATTCGTACTCGGTCAGGGTGGTGCGGCCCTCGGCCAGACAGCCATCCATGATTTTCTTGACCGCGGCGCGGTCAATGACATCGTCTTTTTCGCTCAACGTACGCGGGGTTTCATACAGCGCATCGAGGTTGCGGGCATAGTCCCACATATAGTTGAACGCACGGGCGGCGGTATCGGGATAGGGGAAGGTGGGGATGCCGGCGCGGTTGAGGATTTCCTCGCCTGCCCGGACAAACGGACCACCCATCCAACTGGCCAGCACGGGCTTGCCTTCGAACTTGTGGGCGTAGGCCTTGAGTTCGTCGGCGGTGCCGGTGGGATCGGTCATGTCCTGCGGGGTCAGGATCACCATCAGACCATCGGTCTTGGGGTCTTTAGCGCAGATTTCCAAAGCCTGGGCATAACGCTTGGCCGGGGCGTCGCCGAGGACGTCCACGGGATTGTTATGGCTCCACTGGGGCGGGAGAATCTTGTTGAGTTCGGCCATGGTGTCCGCCTGCAGCGCGGTCAGATCACCGCCGCCGATAATCAGAGCGTCGGTGGCCAACACGCCGGGGCCGCCGGCATTGGTGATGATGGTCAGATTCGGGCCCTTGGGGCGGGGTTGCTTGCTGAGGACTTCGGCCATGGAGAACAGATCGTCAATGCTGTCCACCCGCAGCACGCCGGTACGTTTGAAGGCGGCATCGAGCACGTCATCCGAACCGGTCATGGAACCGGTGTGGCTGGCGGCGGCGGCGGCGGCGGCAGTGGTGCGGCCGGCCTTGATAATAATGATGGGCTTGTTCATGGCCACTTCGCGGGCGGCCGATAGGAACGAGCGGGCATCGCCGATGGATTCCATGTAGATCAGGATGGCTTTGGTCTGGGGATCATCGCCGTAGTATTCGATCAGATCGCCGAAGCCGATATCAAGCATCGAACCCAGCGAGACGAAGCCGGAGAAGCCGACCAATTCCTGGAAGCTCCAATCCAGAATCGCGGTACCCAAGGCGCCGGACTGGCTGAGGAACGCGATATTGCCGGGCCGGGCGATGCCGGCGGCGAAGCTGGCATTCAAACCGATCAGCGGATTCATGGCGCCCAAACAGTTGGGGCCGATGATGCGAATACCGGCCTTGCGGGCGATTTCCAAAACCTGCCGTTCCAGTTCGATACCCGGGGCGCCAAGTTCCTTGAAGCCGGCGCTGATGATGATCAGCCCGCGCACGCCTGCATCGGCACATTGCTGCACCAACGCCGGTACGGTCGGGGAGGGCGTACAGATGACCGCGAGGTCAAGCCGTTCCGGCACTTCCTTGACGCTGGGATACGCCTTCACGCCCAACACATTGGGGCGATTGGGATTGATGGGATAAACCGTCCCGCCAAACGGACTGGAAATCAAATTCCATAACACCGTCCGGCCGACGGCGCCGGCTTTTTCGGTGGCGCCGATGACCGCAACGCTGCGCGGTTTGAAAATGGGGTCGAGGGGACGCGGACGTGACACAACGTGAAAACCTGTGGGGCTCTCAACCAGCGGGTTACCGGCGGGGGACATAACAATCGCTCCAAAAAACGTGAGTTACTCCGGACGTTGGCTCTGTTAAAGACCAATTAGTCCACAACTGGAGAGTTTGCCCTGATTTGCTCATGGCGTCAACTGGGAGGGGGGCACATTTTACCAGGCCTATCTTTCTATATGCGAATTAAAAGTTATGAATCGGATTATACCTATCTACTAAGCCCACTAAGACGCCTATAATCGGGCAGATATTGCTCAATGGGTCAGTAAAGGCATGACTTGTACCATGTTTGACGTACCGCTCGATTTTTCCCGCCCCATACCGCTATTTCCCCTACCTAATTTTGTACTATTTCCCGGCATCGTGCATCCGCTGCATATTTTTGAAGAACGCTATAAGGTGATGGTGGCGGACACGCTGCGCGACCAGCGGCTTTTGGGCATGGCCATGCTGAAGGTGGGCTGGAAGTGTGATTATGCCGGCAGCCCGCCGATTCACAGCCGGGTGTGCGTGGGCCGGATTATCAAACATGTGCAGTTGGAAGATGGACGTTACGATCTAATGGTACAGGGCGTCTGCCGGGCGGATGTGGAAATGGAAACATCCGGCCGGGAGTATCGTCAGGGGCGTTTGACCCCTCTGCCGGAACAACCCATGCCGGCGGGTCAGGAAATCCGGGTGCGCAAGGTTTTGTATGAGTTATTTACCAATTCCAATCTGACCGATAGCCCCCCTGCCGAGGCAATCCGGGCATTGCTGCTGAAACACGTTCCGATTGGGATTGTGGTCGATGCGCTGGCGTTCGGACTGGTGCCGGAAGCTTTTCAACGGCAGATTTTGCTGGAAATGGCCGCGCCGGTGGCCCGGGCCAATCATCTCATTGATCTGTTGGTGGCCCAGGCGCGGCAATATCACCCCCGCTCCATGTCCAGCGCGGATACCAACTGGGCGGCGAATATCAATACTAATTAAATGGTCCGCCGTACTTATGCGCCCGGCGTCTGGGTTTGTTCGCGGAAGGCCAGTTGGACCTCGGCAATTTCGCGGTAATGGCCGGGCTCGCGGAGCAGTTCTTTGTGCGTGCCGGCCTGGGTAATGCGACCCCCTTCAATCACAATCACCAGATCGGCATATTTCACGGTACTAAGCCGGTGCGCAATGATGAATACGGTGCGATCCACCATGACCAATTCCAGCGCCCGGCTGATGAGATGCTCGGTGGCGGGGTCCACGGCAGCGAGGGCATCATCCATGACGAGAATACGGGGATTGGTGAGGATGGCACGGGCAATGGCCAGACGGGCGCGCTGACCACCGCTCAGATTGGCGCCGCGTTCGCCCAGCGGGGTGTCATAACCGCGCGGCATTTCCATAATGAAGTCATGGGCCTGGGCCAAGCGGGCGGCGGCCTCGACTTCACCCAGCGAAGCTTCGGGTTTGCCGTAGCGGATATTGTTGGCCACCGAGTCGGAAAAGAGGAACGTTTCCTGAAAGACAAAGCCCACGGCCTGACGCACGGAATGTAAATTCACCTGCCGCAGGTCGTGGCCATCAATGAAGATTTGGCCGGACTGGGGGTCATAAAAGCGGGCCAGCAATTGCATGATGGTGCTCTTGCCCGCGCCGGTGGGGCCGACCAGGGCCACGACACTGCCGCCGGGGATTTCAAAACTGATATCGCGCACCACGGGCTTGGCGGGGTCATAGCCGAAGGTGACGAAGTTAAATTCCACCGCGCCGGGGCCGGGGGGCAGGGCCGGGGCGGAGGCCGCCTGCGGGAGGGTGCTTTGCGCATCGAGTACTTCAAAAAAACGCCGCGCGGAGACGATGGCTTTTTGATACTGTTCCGCGAGTTGGCTGACCAGTTGCAACCGGCCCAGAATGGCGCCCATGGCGGTGCCGAAGACCACCAGATCGCCCACGCGCACACCGGTGGCTTTGTCGGCATCGGTGACACAGAGCACCGCGCCCAGTGCAAAGAGGCTGAGATGACTGAGGCCCGCGATGCCGCGCATGCCGGGCTGAAAGTTGCGCTGCAGCTTGACGGTGTGCATGACTTTGCTGAAGTAGGCATCGAGCCGGGCGCGGTATTTTTGGATTTCGGTGGCTTCGGTGGCGAAGGCCTTGACCACATGCACCCCGGCGACGGCTTCGGTAAAGACCGTGACGACATCATCACCCGCGGCCATGGCCGCATCCTGCGCGGGCTGCATCTGGCGGCTGTAGCGCAGGATGTAAAGAATCCAGAACGGCACCGGCAGCACGGCCACCAACGCCACCCAGGGCGAGATGGTCAGCATCAGCAGGTTATAGCCCACGACAAAGGCCACGATTTCCACCACGGTGGTCAGGCCGTTCTGCACGAACGAACGCACATTCTGCAAGTCGCTCAGGGCACGGTTGATCAGGGCCCCACTGCTGTGGGTATCGTAAAAGGCGAAGCCCACGCGTTGCAGCCGGTCATACATGGCCGAGCGCATGTAATAGACGCCTTCCATGACAAAACGCGAAAAGGAGACCCCGCGGAAATAGGTGTTGATGCCGTTGAGGACCACCAGCAGACCGAGGATGACGATGAGCAATTCCACTTCGGTCAGCGGGGGTTGGTGGAGGGCCAGCCAAAAATCATTGGCGGGCAGCGTGGTGGCGGTATGATCGAACAGTTCGCGCACGCGGTTGAGGATGTGGCGGGTGGCGGTAACCGCGCCGATTTCCAGCGCCACCCAGACCAACACCAGACTGCATGCCAGCAGGGCCCATCCCCACACAGGAATGACAAAGCTCAACATGCGCTTCAGCAGGGCGTAATTCGACAACGCCTGAGGTGCGGCGGGGAGATTGTGGGCGGACTGTTTCATAGCTCTACCGGCACTGCAGGGCAGTACCGACAGGCATTGTAACACCACCGCACCGCAACTGCGAATTTGCGGGATGGGGGGTTGTATTCGGCCCGTCCACCCACCTATTCCGGCAAAAAAAGCCGGACGCATGGTTGGTGCGTACCATGCGTCCGACACAGATGAAGCATGCTGTTGACAGCAAACTTCTATATTAGCATTTCCGACTCAGGCTTTACGCCGCCGCAGCAGCAGACCCGCTGCGCCCAGACCCAGCAGGGACAGACTGGCCGGTTCGGGAACGGCCACGCCTTCGAAGCGGACTTCTGACAGCCCGACGTAATCATTGGTGCTACCACTCCAAGCGGAATTGATTTTGAATTCCACCCGGCGGACATTCGTGGCGCCGCTCAGGTTCAGGCTCTGCACCGCGGTACCGGTGAGGCCATCGGCTTGGGTGAGATTAAATACGCCCAAATCGGTGGTGATGGCGCCTGTCGCCTGACTGGAAACCAGAATATTGAAGCTGTGCACACCCCGTTGGGTAAGATTGGTCTGATTGAACTGCCAGATATGGGCCTTCGAAAGAGCAGCATTGCTGCCCAGATCAAAGATCACATACTGATCCGCCACCACCGGCGCCCCGCCACCGGTCCCCTGACCACCACCTCCATGCCACATATCATCGGCTGCGGGGTTGGCGCCGTGGAGCTTCGTCAATATCTCGCCCGGACTGTATAGCCCTGAACCATTGATCAGGTTGGTAGGCGCTGTTTGAGGGTTGTAGTAACTACTCGCCGTCACACTGGTGGGGGTAATAATGTCGGCCTGCACCACCGCCCCGACGGCCAACAACACCGCGGACATAATCAGCCCTTGTGCATACATACGCATAACGTTCTCCTAAGAATTTGTCGTACCAATAACGCCCTGCCCGGTGCACGGCGAACAAGTAATATCATCGTCATTTGGTTATATACTGCCATGACATATTCCGCATACTTCTTTGCATACACCACAATTTGCGGTATAGTTAAACCATGGCTCCCAGCCCCGCTTCAGCATCCGCAACCGTGGCGTTGGTCTTCTCGACCGACGGCTTTAACCCGTTGGGCATGCGTGCCCTGATGGGCATCCACCGCTATCTGGTCCAACACCCCAGCGTGAGTGTCCGGAGTGGGATTCTGGGCCCGTTGATGACCGTAGCCCAAGTGGCGGAACACAACGTCCGGGCCATTATCGGGCAGTTCTATGCGGATCCGGTGGTACAAAAGACTCTGCAGGCCCGGCGGCGCCGGGTCATTAATGTTTCCAATCTCAGCCCGGAGTCCGTGTTCCCGCGGGTCATCTCCGACGATGTGGCCTGTGGCCGGCTGGCCGCAGAGCATCTGCTGGGTCTGGGTTACCACACGCTGGGTTTTATCCCCATGTACGAGCATCGCTACTCCAACCAGCGTGGCGCGGGGTTTCGCCGGGCGGTGGAGCAGGCGGGGCTGACCTGCCACATACCCGCGTTACCCAATCAAACCAGTTCCGAGCTACAGATGCCTGTACTACGGGAATTCATGCGCCAACTGCCCCGGCCGTTTGCCCTGGCCACCGCCAATGACATCCGCGCCAGGCACGTGATTAACACCGCCAGCAGCATCGGGCTGCATATCCCCAACGATTTTGTTATCGTGGGCTGCGACAACGATCCCCTGCAGGGCGTGTTATCCAACATGCCCATGAGCAGTGTTCAGCCGAATTTTGAACTGGTCGGGTACCGCGCGATGGAATTGATGGGCCGGTGGCTGCATGAAGGTATTGCCCCGCCGGCCGAGACGTTGATTCCCCCGGTGGGTGTGATTGCCCGTCAGACCACGCGCGGCGTGCCCACCACCCATCCCGATGTGCTGGCCGCGATTGCATATATGCGCCAACACCTGGGGAACCTCAAGCTGAGTATCGCGGCGGTCGCCGAAGCCACGGCACAAAGTCGGCGCTCGCTGGAATACCGTTTCGACACCCAACTCGGGCACGGGCCGGGTTATATGCTGATGCAAATCCGCCTGCACCGCGCCCGGGATCTGCTGACCAGCACACATCTGGCAATTTTTCAGATATCCGCCACCTGTGGCTTCAGCGATGAAGCCGTCTTCAGCCGCGCCTTCAAGCACCATGTGCAGATGACCCCGCGGGATTACCGGCGGTTGTATACGCCGGGGGTGTGGTGAGTCCCACCCACAACGCACGACCGACACCTTAATCACATACGCAAGGCTAACGTGGCGATGCGCTTGGCGCGGAGGTCGCAGACGACCTGATTGCCCTGAGCGGTGACCGGTACGGTGGTATCCACGGCACCATCCAGCGTGAGGCATTCGGCGTGCGTGACCGGCGTCGCGAGTGTCAGCGTGACCGGGCCGGCGCTGGCGGTGGGATTGAAGATACGCACCAGCAGGCGTTGGCCGTCGTGTTGCACAGAAGAGACCACGGCCGGGCCGGTGACGCTGAGGAACGAGCTGGTTGGGGGCAGCGTGCCGGTGGGCGGACGGACGTGCTGGCGGTCCCAGAGCGTGGCATCCACCTGTCGGACGGGATGAAGAATCCGCTGGCCCAGCCAGAACAGGTTCAACGTGGGCACGGCCCCGGCAAAGGGCACGATGCGATAGCGGAAGGTATGCACGCCCAGCACTTGCCCGCCGGGGTTACGGTCCAACCCCTGGAACACGGCCCGGCGGAAACCGCGCAGGAGCGTCAGGGCGATGGCATGTTCGGGCGTATCCAGCACGGCGGATTCGGGCAAGCCACGCGTCACCAGCGCCAGGCCGACAGTGCCATCAGTCAGCGCTGTCCACGTCTGCTGGGGACGGGTTTCCACATCAAACTCGCGACGGGTGGCATTGTCGGCGGCCAGCGCGATGGGCCGGGTGACGGCGTCAAAGGCGGCATCGGCCGTATACGTATCGGCCACCAGTTGCGTGGGCAGCATCACGCGCACGCGGTGATCGCGGACGGTGTTATCCACGGTGGTCACGACTTCGATATGATCGGCGTCGCGGCGCAGGGTGATGTCCGAGGTGATGCGCAAGGGCACCAGCCGGGGGCTGCGGCACATCAGGCGGAAGTCGAATTCCTCGGGCACATGCATGGTCACCGTCAGGCGCAGCGTGGCCTGATGCAGACCATCGGCCAGCACAGCGATATCAGCGCCGGCGGCGCTGCTGTTATAGATCTGATCGTTGAGCGCCACACCGTGATTCCAGCCATCGCCAATATCGGCGCAATCCTCGAACGTCAGCAGGTTGGAGAAGGTGTGGCCGGTGCGTTTATCGGTGAGAGTCAGGGTGCCATTACTGGCCACGGTGACGCACAGATGGGCATTTTCCAGCGTGCGGGCATTAGGCATCATGCGGCCCAGACAGCGCACCGGCGGTTCGGTGGGTTGCACCAGCAGCGTGGTATACCCCAGCGCGGGAATCGCCAAAGGCAAGGTCACAGACACATGATGGCGCTGATCGGGACTGGGGAAGTGTTTGCGCCGGATGCGGAAACCTTCCTGGGTGTACTGACGGATTGTTTGCCAGGGGATTTCCCGTCCGTCGGCGGTGGTGATGCGGAAGGCGTATTTGGTTTCGAAATTGGAGCCATCGGCATATTTCTTGTCCCAATCCTCGGGCAGGCTGATGGTCAAATCCACCATTTCATCCAGCGCGGTGGCAGTGGGATTGAAGACGGTCACGACCAGCGTCTTGTCATCCACCGGCAGCGGCATGGCGGCAGCGGCGATGGTGCGCAAGGCCCGATCGGTTAAACGCGTGGCGATCCCCAGCGACTGATCAAACCGATACAGCATATCGGTGTGCACCTGATCAATCGAACACCCGCAGATGGAATCATGGGGGTGATTTTCCAGCAGATGCCGCCAGGCGGTCAGCAGGAAACCGCGGGGATATTCCAAGCCGGTTTTGGCCCCGGCCGCAAAGGCGGAAAACGGTTCCGCCCAGAGCGTCAGTTCATCTTCGCAGGCGGCGTTCTTTTGTTTCAGCGGAATCCGGCTGGACAGCACGCCTGGCAGCAGGGCCTGCTCATCCACACTCATGGGGTCGCGCCCGGTCTCGCGCAGTTCGCCCGTCAGGGTGCGCGTGAGTTGGCCGGCGTGTGGTTTGAGCTCGTTCAAGTAGGCATCCAGACCGCTATGTTCGATGCGGATATCATGGGCGGCAAGCTGCGCATTGGCCCGCGCGATCAGGGCGGAAATATTTTCTTCGATTTCGATATGGTCCGCGCCGTCATAGAGCAGAATCGGCCCCACGGCGGAGCGCTGGGCTTCGTGCAGTGTGTACTTCACCAATTCGGTGACAAAAATTTCCTCATCCACGGGGCCGTTAAGCATGGCGGGCCGGCGGACGAATTTCCAGAACGACACATAGCCGATGCGGGCGAAGCGGAACGCGGGTAGACGCGTGCCATCGGGCGCCTGCCAAATCCACGTGCCGTGGTGCGATTGTTCATGGGTGCCACGCCAGATCACCGTGCCGGGGGAACCAAGTTGGGCAAAGATTTGCGGCAACTGGCCGGTATGGCCGAACAGGTCCACCACGGCGGCGGCCTGGGACGTGCCGCCCAGTTCGCGGGCCAGTTGCATCCCGATTTGCAGATTACGGATCAGCGATTCCCCGGCGACCAGCCATTCATCGGGCAGGTCATACCACGGGCCGACGTGCAGCCGGCCGGCGCGAATGCGGGCGGTGACTTCGGCGCGGCGCTCGGGGCGGATTTCCAGATAATCAAAGATCGGCAGGACCTGTGCGTCCATGGTGAACTGATAGGCAGGGTCGGTGTCCATCAGGGCTAATACTTCGTCCAACATGGCCACCAGCCGCATGCGGTAGCCTTGGAAAGCTTCGTACCATTCGCGATCCCAATGGGTGGACGAGACATAGTGGGCGATACGGGGCATGGGTTTTCTCCCTGAGTATAAAACACAGTCAAACGGGTCATAGCCACCAACCCGTCGGATCGAAATACTTAATGGACCCGGACTTTCCGGGCTGCGGTCTGGGCCAGCAGATCGCAACGTTCATTTTCGGCATGGCCGGCGTGGCCTTTGGTCCAGTTGAAACGCAGTTCATGGATGGCGATTTGCTTGTCCAGCCGCCGCCACAGGTCATCGTTCTTCACCGGTTGCTTGGCGCTGGTGCGCCAGCCGTTAAGTTTCCATTTGGGCAGCCACGAACGCAGCCCGTCGAGCAGATATTTGCTGTCGGAACACAAATTGACCACCGTGGGCACCTGCAGCGCCTCCAGCGCCTGGAGCACGCTCATCAGTTCCATGCGGTTGTTGGTGGTGTTGGCTTCGCCGCCGCTGGCCTCTTTGCTTTTGCGCGTGGCGGGATGGCGCAGGATGTAGGCCCAGCCGCCGGGGCCGGGATTACCCAGACACGAGCCATCGGTAAACAGTTCCACCACCGGCTTTTCCGTTGCGGTCATGCAGCCACCTTAATGGGATAACAGGATGTTGTGCAAGGCACCCAGCAGCCGGTCGTTCTCGGCCGGCGCGCCGATGGTGATGCGTAGTTTGTCGGTCAAGCGCGGCAGGCGGAAATAGCGGATCAGCAGGCCGCGCTGTTTGAGGGCTTCGTAAATCGGTCCGGCCGCAGCACTACCCGTCAGGGTTTGCGGGCCCTGGCCCACATCCAACCGGACTTGGGAGGGTAACTGGGCCAGCACAAAGTTGCTGCTGCTGTCGGGCAGAGCCAGCCCCAGCGCCCGCAGTGCGGCGCTGACCCGCGCACGTTCCGCGACGACTTTCGCCCAGGTCTCCCGGGCATAGGCCTGATCTGAAATCGCCGCCGTGGCCGCCGCCTGAGCCATCACATCCAGCGGATAACTGTCGCGGACTTTTTCCAATTCGCGCAGCAACTCCGCCGGGCCGATGGCATAACCAAAACGCATCCCCGCGAGGCTGTAGCCCTTGGACAGCGTCCGCAGCAGAATCACATTGGGCAATTCCTTGACCAGCGGCAGGGCCGACTCGGGGGCGAAATCCACATACGCTTCGTCAATCAGGACCACGCCGGGGAACGCCCGCGCGATGGCGCGCAGATTGGCGATGGGTTCAAACGTCCCCGAAGGCGCGTTGGGGTTCACGATAATCAGCAGCTTGGCATCGGTCTGAGCGATATTGGCCGGGAGACGCCAATCCTGTCCGTTGATGGTGTAGGGCAGAATCGTCTGGCGACAGCCCTGCACCTCGGCCAGCACGGGATAGAGCGAATAGCTGGGGTCCAAAAACGCCACAGCATCCTGCGGGCCCACGATAGCGCGGATGGCCACGGACAATAATTCGTCCCCGCCGTTGAAGGCCAGAATCATATCGGGCGTGACGCCATGCACCTGCGCGGCCGCTTCGCGGAATGTCCGGGCGCTGGGGGGCGGATATTTACGCAATTGTTCGGGCGTCACCGCGGCCATCGCCGCCAGCACGCGCGGCGAGGGGGGATAGGGATTCTCGTTGGTATTCAGTTTGATCGCTTCATTGCCCGTCGGCTGTTCGCCGGGGACATACCCCGCCGATGCGGCGACCTGCGGTAACACATACTTGCTCATAAAAACCAGCTTTCATGCGGCTCAGGCCGAGGGCCCGGCTGCGGATAGTTTTTCGACTTTATCTTCCAACTCGCGGATGCGTTTGACCAGATCCGGCAGCGTCAACTGCTGCATCGCCACACGCCGCGCCAATTTTAATTCCACCGCCGGGGTGCCGGCGACCTGCATGCCGGCGGGGACATCGCCCAGGACGCCGCTGCGTGCGGCCACCTGCACGCCATCGCCCAGCATCATATGTCCGCCGATGCCGGACTGTCCGCCGATGACCACATACTTGCCCGTGGTCGCCGAACCGGCCAGCCCGACCTGACTGACAAACAGATTATGCGGCCCCACGTGGGTGTTGTGGCCGATGACCACGCAATCGCCCAGTTTGCTGCCCTTGCCGATGATGGTGCTTTCGGTCACCGCGCGCTGGATGACGGTATTGCCACCGAGTTCCACATCATCTTCCAGAATGACATTGCCCACCTGGGGAATTTTGTGATGCGCCCCGGCGTGGGTGGCAAAGCCGTACCCGTCCGAGCCGATAACACAGCCGGAATGCAGAATCACGCGATCGCCCAACACGCAGGCATCGTAGACCGTAACGTGCGGGTACAAAATGCAGTTGGCCCCGATGCGGGCCTGTTCCATGATGGCCACATGCGGATAAATCACACTGCCCGCGCCGATGGTAACGCCCGCTGCGACGACGGCATACGCGCCAACATACACATCCGCACCGATCACCGCGCTGGTGTCCACCACGGCCAGGGGCGAGATGCCCGCGGCCGGTTGCCGGCGGAAACCATGCAGCAATACGACCGCCTGCTGGAAAGCGTAATACGGGTCTTTGACTTCGATCAGCGCCAGGGGCGGTAGGTCCGCCGCGCGGTGAACGGTCTTATGCGTACCCGGTGCCACCAACACCACGCCCGCGCGGGTGGTATCCAAATGCTTGCCATATTTGGCGTTAGCCACAAAACTCACATGCACAGCATCGGCATCTTCCAAGCCATGACAGGCGCTGACCACATGGGCGCCATCACCCACCACGGTGCCGCCGACATGCCGGGCCAGTTGTGCGACAGTACAAGTTTGGGTCATGGTCTACCTACTTCCAAAAAACGCGCCGCGGGTCCGAGCACCGGCCCGACGGCAAAGGGCAAAAAGGACAAGCTAAGACCCCGGCCCGGGGATGTCAACCCTTGGGCTTACTGGCCACCTTACCCGCCGGTTTACTTGCGGGTTTGGCCGGCGGGGTAGCTATCTTGGGTTTGGCCATATCCAGCAACTCCTGCGCCTGGGCGAGGGCGATCTGGGTCACCTGACTGCCGGAGGTCATTTCCGCGATTTCGCGCACCCGTTCGCTGCCGGTGAGAATCTTCACATTGGTAAAGCTGGCCCCGGCGCGGGTTTCTTTATGGATACTCAGATGTTGCTGGCCATAGGCGGCAATCTGGGGCAGGTGCGTGATGCACAAGACCTGATGCGTCTGGGCCAGCGTGCGTAATTTCTCGCCGATGACCGTGCCCATGCGCCCGCCGACGTTGGCGTCAATTTCATCAAAGACCAGCACACTCACCCGGTCCACCCCCGCGAGAATGCTCTTGAGCCCGAGCATGACGCGGGCCAATTCACCGCCGGAGGCAATCTTGCGCAGGGGCCGGGCGGGTTGGCCGGGGTTGGGGGCGATCATGAATTCCACGCCTTCGCGCCCGGTGGGGCTGTGTTCCGCAGGCGGTAGATCAATGACCAACTGGGCCTCTTTCATGCCCAGATCGGCCAGATGACCCTCCACCAGCGGGGCGAGTTTTTTGGCGGCCAGTTTCCGCGCCGCCGTCAGCTTGGCCCCGAGTTCGTCGCGCTGCTTTTGCGCTGCGGCAATCTGGGCATCCATGGCGGTGCTGTCCTGTTCGTTTTGTTCCAGTTGCGCCAGTTCGGCGCCGATTTTGGCGCGATAGGCCTGCAATTCATCCCAGCGGCCCTGCGAACCACCATATTTATCCAGCAGTTTGTTCACCTGATTCAGCCGCTGGGTCACTTCGGCCAGTTCGTTGGGGTCTAATTCCAGTTTGCCCACATAGCGCCGCAAGGCAAAGGCGCCTTCGTCCAGCATCACCCCCGCCGATTTGATCTGCTCGACCACCGGCAGCAGGTTTTCATCCAATTCCGCCAACTGCTCCAGCACATGGGCGATCCCGCGCACGCGTTCCAGCGCGGCACCCTCATCTTCATACAGTGCCCCGCACGCGGCGGCGGCCTGACGCTGGATTTTTTCCATGTTGTTCAGCAGCCGGTACCGGGCCAGCAATTCCGCCGGTTCATTTTCCAA
>JBAXGE010000041.1:0-14486 GCA_037139555.1 Phycisphaerae bacterium | reverse complement strand
CGCTGTTGACCCCGTTGCCGCTGAGCGTGTAATCGCCTGTACCCAGGTTCAAGGCCGTGCCGCTGCGGCTGAAGTACACGGTGAGCGCACTACCGGTGCTGGCGCCGGTCCGGCTGATCCGGATAACGCCGGGGAGACCACTCTCACTGGCATCGGCCAAAGCTTCAATCGAGATTACCGGCTCATTATCTACAATCGTCAAGGTGGCCGTATCGGCCCCGGGGGTCGGATCAATGGTGTAGGTCGGATGGGCCAAGAGGGTCAGAATGGCCGTCTCGGAACCTTCCGCCACATTGTCGTCCGTTGCTGTCAGGGTCACATCCACATAATCTTGACCGGCGGCAATCGTGACTGCCGTGGTGGTCAGCGCATTAACCCCGCCGCCACTGAGCGTGTAATCGCCCGTGCCGGTGGTCAACGCCGTACCCGTGCGGTTCACATACACCGTCAAGGCCGCACTGGTGTCGCCACCCGTACGCGTGAGGCGGAACGTGCCGGGAATGCCCCCTTCGGTGGTGTCGGTTAGCTTCGCAATTTTCACCGTGGCTTCGTTATCAACGATGTTCACCGTCGCAGCATTGCCCGTCGGATCAATACTGTAATTAGCGTTGGCGAGCAGGGTGAGAATGGCCGTCTCCGTCCCTTCCGCCAGATTGTCATCCGTCGCCGTCAGGGTCACATCCACATAATCACTACCCGCCGCTATCGTGGCGCTCAGCGGATTGGCGCTGTTCACCGCGTTGCCGCTAAGTGTGTAATCGCCCGTGCCCAGGTTCAACGCCGTGCCGCTGCGCGTGAAGTAGACCCACAGGGCAGTGCTGTTCGTGCTGGAGCCCGTCCGACTGATCCGGAATGTACCCGGCGCGCCGCTTTCGCTGGCATCGGCCAGTTTATCAATTCGGACATCAGGCTCGTTGTCCACGATCGTGACCGTGGCCGTGTTGGCACCGGGTGCGGGGTCAATACTGTAGTTCGGATGGACCAGCAACGTCAACGTGACCGTTTCATTGAGTTCCGCCACATTGTCATCCACCGCCGTCACCACCACATCCACAAAATCCGCGCCTGCGGCAATCGTCACTTGCGTGGTGGTCAGGGCGTTAATACCACCGCCACTGAGTGCGTAGTCATTACCAACCAAGGCCGTACCGGTCCGACTCACATACACCGTCAGGGCCGCGCTGGTGTCGCCACCCGTGCGGGTGATCCGGAATACGCCAGGAAGTGCGTTCCCTTCGGTGGTGTCCAGCAGTTTCTCGATCTTCACCGCCGCTTCGTTGTCGGCAATATTCACCGTAGCCGTAGCCGCCCCGGGGGCGGGATCAATGCTGTACATCGCATTATTGGCCAGCGTCAGGATGGCCGTCTCCACGCCTTCGGCCAGATTGTCATCGGTCGCCGTCAGGGTCACATCCACATAATCCTGGCCCGCTGCAATCGTGGCGCTCAGCGGATTGCCGCTGTTGACCCCGTTGCCGCTGAGCGTGTAATCGCCTGTACCCAGGTTCAAGGCCGTGCCGCTGCGGCTGAAGTACACGGTGAGCGCACTACCGGTGCTGGCGCCGGTCCGGCTGATCCGGAACGTACCTTGGAGACCGTTCTCACTGGCATCGGCAATCTTTTGAATGCGCACATCGGGTTCATTGTCCACGATGGTGACCGTGGCGGTATTGGCGCCGGGCGCGGGGTTAATGCTGTAGCTGGGATGCGCCAAGATGGTCAGGATTGCCGTTTCATCAAATTCCGCAATCGCGTCATCCACCGCGTTGAGGGTGATATCTACAAAGTCAGCGCCCGCCGCAATGGTTACGGCCGTGGTGGTTAACGGACTAATCCCGCCACCCGTGAGCTTGTAATCATAATGATCACCGGTGCCCCACGCGGTGGCCGTACCGGTACGACTTACATACACCGTCAAAGCCGCGCTAGTGTCGCCACCCGTGCGGGTAATCCGGAACGCACCGGGAAGGGCGCCACCTTCGACAGTATCTAGAATTTTGTCAATCCGGACGGTCGGCTCATTGTCTACGATCGTAATACCCGCACTGCCCACAATAATGCTATAGGCAGGATTGGCCGCCAGTGCCAGTTCGATTGATTCGGGACCTTCGCCTAAAAGGTCGTTGGTTGCCGTGACATTGATATCCACATAGTCGGCCCCCGCCGCGATGGTGGCGCTGATGGGATTGAGGCTATTGACCCCATTGCCACTGAGCGTATAGTCGCCATTGCCTGCATTCAGCGCTGTGCCACCACGGGTGAAGTAGACGGTTAACGGAGCCGAGGTATTGCCTAGCCGCGCTATTCTGAATCCTCCCAGTATCCCCGCTTCGGACGCATTGTTCAATTTGCTGATGCTTACCTGCTGTTCATTATCGGCAATGTTGACCGTGGCCGAGGCGGTGCCAACGCTATAGCTCGGAGGCGAGCCCAAGGGCGGGACACTATCCAGCAAGGTTAAAATCACGGTCTCGGTCGGCTCGACCACGACATCGTTGTTCGCGGTCACGATAATATCTACAAAATCTGCGCCTGCCGCGATGGTCGCAGTGCTGGTCGTGGCATTCAGCGGCGCAATGCCCCCGCCGGTCAAAGTATAATCTGCGGTACCTATCGCCGCGGCAGTACCACTGCGCTGCAAGTAAACGGTCAAGGCCTGGCTGGTGTCACCGCCAACACGGGAAATCCGGAAGATGCCGGGGAAAGGACTTCCCTCGGCGGTATCGGCCAATTGATTGATACTCACCACGGGTTCATTGTCGGCAATGTTTACGGTCGCGGTATCCGCTCCGGGGGTGGGATCAATGCTGTAAGTGGCGCTGGCTCCCAGCGTGAGTACAACCGTTTCATTCCCTTCGCCAATGGTGTCTTCCAGCGGGGTCACTTGCACATCTACAAAGCTCTGCCCAGCACCAATGACCGCACTGGTCGGGTTGGCGGGATTGACCCCACCGCCACTAATGGTGAAATCCGCATTGAGAAACGCCGAACCGGCGCGTGTCAGATACACCGTTAGGGCATTGGCGGTACTGCCCGTACGGCTTATACGGAACGTTCCGGGAATGATGCTGCCTTCGCCTGTATTGGGTGTGGTGGCTGCAATACTCACACTAGGTTCGTTGTCGCCCACGAACATCGTGGCACTACTGTTGGGGATATCCACAGTATAGGTTGGGCTTGAATTCAAAGTAAGGTTGATGGTTTCATTGCCTTCTGCAATTAGATCATCCACCACCTGAACGGTGACATCCACGAACTGTTGTCCTGCGGCAATCGTGGCGCTGACCGGATTTAAAAGATTGTCAGCCCCAGTGGTTACCGTAAAGTCACCCCCCAAAGCCGCCGAGCCCGAACGGGTGAAATAGACCTTCAACGGATCCGTGGTAGGATCGGTCAAAGCGCGGGAAATGCGGAAGACACCAGTAGTCACGCCACCCTCGGCGATATCCCCGAGTTTCTGGATACTCACCGTGGAATCATTGTCCAAAATCGTGACTTTAGACGTCAAATTTCCCGGTATGGGATCCAACGTGGCGCCCGTGGCGCCGGTAAGTTGTATGTTGACAGTTTCGTTGCTTTCTGGGATAGCATCATCCACCGGAGTCAAAGCCAAGTTAACATGATCCTGCCCGGGTGCCATGGTAACTGTACCCGTGAGGGTGCCTACATTAAAAGTGGTATAGCCCGCAAGGGTGTAATCGGTCCCATAAGTGGGATTGGTGGCCGGGGTAATCTGGAAGTCCACCGTGACCGCACTACTGGGGACAAGATCGTTGCGTTTGATGGTGATGGTCTGCTGGGGAGCCAGCTCAGTGGTAAGCAGATTCAGGGAAGGGGCGTCAAAACTCACACTGAGCAGCGTGCGCGATTCCAGGGCCATCATGCCTTCCCAACGCGCGGCATTACGCACCGCTTGGGTCATGGCGCGGCTGGCGGCAGAAGTCTCAATTACCCGATTCATGCGGCCCGAGAGACGCGACTTCAACCACCCCGAAAGCTGCTTAACCACCATGGGCAAACTCCAATATACGTGCTCGTTAATCTCGAACAGTCAGACATTTGGTCAACCAGATAAACTCTGGTGCGGCCCCGGCTTAAGGCACAGCGCGAACGGTACGGAACCACCTGCGTGGGAGTTGTGGGGGTAGTTTCCCCGGTCACCCACACGAAAGGCGTACAAGCCGCTTGGTGGAATATAACCCAAAACGTGGTGGTGTCAATTTAATCGCGAATAAAATACGCCCCGGAAGTCCCGCTTTAATTGGACCAAAATACCCAGGTGGGTAATTTTGCCTACCACATACTCGGTTTTCTGCCATTCAAGCCCATTTTAATCCCCATTCATGGACAATAGCGAGGCGGTTCCGGATAGACAAGTCGTATTTATGCGGGTATATTCTTGGGGTTTGGAACAAGCATTAATTGCCCCTATTAAACCGGAGCCGTGTGCGTGGCCAATTTGCGCCCTACATTTCATGAATCTTGGTATCGCGTGGCGGGGTTGCATCCGCGGTTGCGGACCGGGGTGCGGACCACGCGGCAGACGTTTCGGGGGCGGATTTGGTTTGTGGTTGGGGATACGTCCAGTAATAACTTTTTCCGCTTCTCACAGGCGGCGTATCATTTTATCGGGCTGCTGGATGGCCGGCGTACGGTGGCGCAGGCGTGGGATTTGTCCCAACATAAATTGGGGGATTTGGCGCCCACGCAGGTGGAGGCCGTGCAACTGCTTGGGCAGCTTTATACGGCTAATCTGCTTCAGGCCGAAGCAAATCCGGATGCCGATAGCCTGTTTTCCCGTTATCGGCAGCGTCGGGGCCGGGAAATCAAAAATATTTTCGCCAATATTATGTTTGCGCGGATCCCGCTGTGGGACCCGGAACGTTTTCTGGAACACTGGCTGCCGGTGGCTGGCTGGATCTTCTCCCCCATCGGCCTGATGGTGTGGGTAATTCTGATCGGGATGGCGGGATATTGTCTGATTGGGGTGGCCGGGGTGGGTCAGCGTTTGCGCGATCCCGCGAATGGGATTTTGGCGCCGAGTAATCTGCTGTGGCTTTATGTGGCGTTTGCGCTGGTGAAATATTGCCATGAAATGGGCCATGCGTTTGCCTGTAAGAAGTTTGGCTTGCAGGCGTTAGGGCGCGATCCCGCCGCCACGCAGGCGTTGGCCGAAGAACGTCCGCAGAAAGTTGGCGGCGAGGTGCACGAGATGGGCATCATGCTGCTGGTGTTCACGCCGGTGCCGTATGTGGATGCGTCCAGCAGTTGGGCGCTGGCCAATAAGTGGCAGCGGATTATGATTGCCGCGGCGGGGATGTGGGTGGAATTGGCGATCGCGTCCGTCGCGACCATGGTGTGGGTGTATAGTGGCGAAAACACCATCCTGCATGGGTTCTGCTACAACATTATGTTCGTAAGTTCTGTATCCACCGTGATTTTCAACATCAATCCGCTGCTGCGTTATGACGGTTATTACATGCTGGCCGATTGGCTGGAAATGCCCAATCTGGCGCAGCGTGGCAAAGACATGATGCATTATCTGGTCAAACGGTTCGTCTGGGGCGTGAAGACCGCGAATCTGGGCGGGATTGGCGGCAGTCCGGCGTATTCGCGCACGGAGGCCGTGGGGCTGCCGGTGTATGCCATTGCAGCGCTGGCGATGCGGGTGGTGGTGACGTTGGGGATTGTAAGTTATCTGGCCAGCGTTCTGCAGGGCCCGCTGGTAATTTTGGCGTTGGCCTTGGGCTTGATCTGTCTGGTAATGTGGGGCGTGGTGCCCTGCGTTAAATTTGTGCGCTATCTGCTGGTGAATCCGGAATTAAACCGGCAACGGGGCCGGGCGTTGGCCACCACGCTGGGCGCGTTGGCCATCCTTGTGACCGGACTGGGCTTTATCCCTTTGAGCGATCCGGCGTATGCGCAAGGTGACATCGCGGCTGATGCCGCACAGGAATTGTTTGTAGCGGCGGATGGCATCGTGGCCAATCTGCCGGTGGCGTGGATGGGACCGGTGGCCCAGGGCGATACGATATTGACCGGGCAAAATCCGGTGTGGGAAGCCAAGCTGGCGAGTCTACAGGCGGACCGCGCGCGGCTGACGGTGCGCCGGGATATGGAATTTGTCCGAGACGTGGCCCGCGCCCAAGTGGTTCAAGCAGAACTGGATGGCGTCAACGGACAAATCACCAAGTTGGCCGAGCGGATAAAGCAGCTACAAATCACTGCGCCCTTAACCGGGACATTGGTGGCGCCGCGTCTGGAAACGGCGCAGGGCATGTTTTTGGCGCGCGGGGAACATTTGGGCACGGTGTCGAATCTGCAGCAATTGCGCGTCCGGGTCACGGCGGAAAACGCGCTGGCCGGGGCCTTGCAGGATGATACGGTTACCCGGGTGGAACTCCGGCCCCGGGGCCGGGCAGATATTCTGCTGGAAGGCAAGATCAAAACGATTGTGCCGGCAGGTCAACGGCAATTGCCGTCGGCGGCCCTGGGATATATGGCCGATGGCAAACTGGCCACCAGCCATGAGGACCGCGAAGGGCGCCAGACCGTGGAACTTTTCTTCGAGGTTACCATTGACCAATTGCGCCTGATCTCGGCCCCCCCCGCCATCGCCAGCCGCATCACGACCGATGCCTCCGGCCTGGTAACCGCGTGGAATGGGGTCCTTAATCCGAAGCAACGCATGGAAATTCGTTTCGAGCGCAAGCCCAAGCCGCTGATCACACAGGCTTGGCTGAAAATCCAACAGACGTTCCAACGTAAATTCTCGGTCATACAACCCAATACCCCCGGCAGGTAACGCGTATGTTGACCCAGAATCCATGGCTCCAGCTTCCCACCAGCAGCACCCCGGCCAGCCCGGCTACGCGGGTGCAACCCAGCGAACCCGTGCGCCTGCCGTCGGAACATTGGCGTATGCTGGCCAAACGCCGGGGATTGGAAGAACTGCCCAAGGGGCTGGATATCCTGTGGGATCACGGGGTGGAATATTGGAAACGCTGGCAACACCGCCAAAGTTATTATCTGCACCAGGCCGCGCAGGTGGTTAAACACGAAGCTGCCTACGCCGCGTTATCGGAACCTGAGCTGCGGGAACGGGTGCAGGAATATCGGGCCATCTTCCGCCGAGGGCGTGCGGATGATGCCGCACTCTATCAGGCCACCGCGCTCATTCGGGAAGTGTCCGCACGGATTCGGGCCGAAAAACATTATCCGGTACAAATAGCTGGCGGGCTGGCCATCTATGCCGGCTGCGTGGCGGAAATGGCCACCGGCGAGGGTAAAACCCTGACGGCGGTTATTCCGGCGGTGTTGGCGGGTTGGCGCGGGCGCGGGTGTCATGTCGTCACCGTCAATGACTATCTGGCTCAGCGCGATGCCGAACAGATGCGCCGGATTTATGAATACTGCGGGTTGTCGGTGGCGTCCATCAATCAGGAAAGCACGCCGGAACAACGCCGCAAAGCCTACGCTGCGGATATTACGTATCTGACGAATAAAGAAGTCTGCGCCGATTATCTGCGCGACTGCCTGCTGAAAATTCACCGGCAGGGAATCTGGCCCACGCTGTTGGCCCGCTCGGGCCAGTCTGCCGGCAGCGGCGCCGTGCAACGCGGGCTGGACTTTGCCATCGTGGATGAAGCCGACTCGGTGCTGATTGACGAGGCAGCGGTGCCGTTGATTATTTCCGGCGATGCGGGCAATGATCTGCAGCAAACCCAAACGTATGCCCAGGCCGCGGGGCTAGCCCAATGCCTGCGGGTGGGGCAGGATTACACGCTGGACCGCCGGTATAGCGAGGTGGAGATCACCCCTGCGGGCCACCAACGGATTGCCGAATTGTGCGCCGCCATGCCCGGTCTGTGGCAGGCCCACCGCCGCCGGGAAGAACTCCTTGTGCAGGCGATTACCGCCCGGGAATTTTATCTGCGTGACAAACAATATGTCATCATGCCCATTAAAGGGCAGGACCGTGTGGTGATTGTGGACGAAGCCACCGGACGGCTGATGCCCGAACGCACCTGGCGTGATGGCTTGCATCAGGCCATCGAAGCCAAAGAAAACCTGCCCATCCAGCCGTTGAAAGAAACCCTGGCCCGGGTCAGTTTCCAACGGTTCTTTCGGCTCTACCGAAAAATGGGCGGGATGAGCGGCACCGCACTGGAAGCCCGCACGGAGTTGTGGCTAGTGTATCGGCGGCCGGTGGTGGCCATCCCGCGCCATCGCCCGCTGCGTCTGGTCCGCCATCGGGACTCGATCTTCAAAACCGCCCCCGACCGCTGGGCCGCCGTGGTGGCCGAGATCGCCCGCATCCACGCCACCGGCCAGCCCATTCTGGTCGGCACCCGCAGCGTGGAACACTCCGAACATCTCAGCCGGATGCTCCACGCCCAAGGGCTGGAACACAAAGTGCTCAACGCCATCCGCCACGCCGAAGAGGCCCACATCATCGCCCAGTCCGGCCAGCGCCACCATATCACCATCGCCACCAACATGGCCGGACGTGGCACCGACATCAAATTGGGCAAGGGCGTTGAGGCCTTGGGCGGGCTCCATGTTATCATGACGGAACGCCACGATTCGGCGCGGGTGGACCGGCAATTGTTCGGCCGCGCCGCCCGACAGGGCGAACTGGGTGCCGCGCATGCGTTTGTATCTTTGCAGGATGAACTGCTGATCAAAAACTGCCCGCTCGTACTCCAGCCCGTGCGGACGCTCATGGCCCGGCTGCTGCCGGCGGGTCGGCCGACCCGGCTCGGATTGGTCCGGGGCTTGTTTCGGGTTGCCCAGTGGCGGGCGCAAAAGCGGGCTTTGGCCCAGCGGAAAAATGTCTTGCGAAGCGATTTGTGGCTGGATGAATCACTGGGCTTTGCCGGTGTGGATTGAGGTATTTTTGTCGGAAGGAATATCACGATGTCGAAAATAGTGCGCTATAAGCGGAGCAGTTGGTTGCAGGTTGTGGCCGGACTTTGGCTGGTGACCCTGACGGCCTATGCCGGGGAACCCATCGCGGCCATCACCCGGCCCAGCGCGGAAGTGGCACTGGGCTTTCCCCGAGCGGGACAAATTGCCGAAGTACTGGTGCGCGAAGGCGACCGGGTACAGGTGAACCAGAAAATCGCCCGCCAGGATGACCGCGAAGAGCAGACCAATCTGGCCATCAACGAGGCCAAAGCGCACAACGATGCCAGTGTGGAATCCCAGAAGGCCGTGGTGGAGCTACGGAAATTCATTCTGGAACGGTACAAAAACAATGGCGTCGGTTCGCGGCTGGAAATTGATTACGCCCAACTGGAACTCACCACCGCAGAACTGAACCTCAAACTGGCCACACTGGAACATGCCCAGGATGCCCGCAAATTGACCCTGGCGGAAGCCATCGTGGACAAAATGCAACTGCGCTCCCCCATCAACGGTGTGGTGGAAAAAATCTTGTTACACCCCGGCGAAATGGTGGACTCGCGCGAAACCCGCGTAATCAGCATCGTCAGTATTGACCCCCTGTGGGTGGATGTGGCGGTGCCCACCGCGGTAGCCACCAAACTCACCCTGAATCAACCCGCCCAAATCCAGGCGGCAGACCAGCCGGCCCTGACCGGCGCGGTGCTGCATATCGGCAGTGTGGCCGATGCGGGCAGCAATACGCTGTTGGTACGGCTGGCCGTGCCCAATCCCAATAATATCCCTGCCGGCTTGCGGGTGCAGGTAAGTTTTCCCGCGGTTCCGGCCCCAGCGGCCACGCCCGCCACCCAGCCGGCCGGCGCGACCACGCCGCCGCAATAAGCATGTTTTCATTCACTAAGGATTTGCCCCGTGACTACTTGGAATACTGGTGATGGTGTCAAAGTGCTCGTAGATGAGCAGGCCTGGCGACAAGTGCAGGAATTGCTCAAAGGCCACGAAGCCGAACTGCAGCGCATGAAGCAGGCCATTGGGGCGGCGGGCAGCGTCAGTCAGGCCGACCAATTCATGGCCGCCGCAATGGCGCTGTGCAATCACCTCGCCACGCATATGAATGCCCAGCGCGTCGCGCTGGGCCTATTGCAGGGCCGGCAGGTGCGCGTCCGCGCGGTCAACCATATCGAAAAGATCACCCGCCAGATGCGCGTGATTGTGGATATGGAACTGGCCATGGAAGAAGCGCTGGACCAGAATGTCGAAATCGTCTATCCCGAACCGGCCGATCCCGGTTACATCACGCGTTTTACCCGGCAATATGCCCAGCAATATCAGGCCCAGTCACTGCTGCTGATTCCGCTGCGCAAGGGGGATGAGGCCGTGGGTGTGCTGCTGTTGGAGCGGGAAACCAATACCCCCTTCACGCTGGCCGAAGCCACCACGCTGCGGCTGACCTGCGAACTGGCCACCGCGCGGTTACTGGATTTATACGAACTCCAGCGTTGGTTCGGGGCCAGACTGGCCGTGCAGGCGAAAAAATCACTGGCGTGGTTCGTGGGCCCCCGGCAAACCTGGCTCAAGGTCAGCGCGCTGGCGGTCATTGTGGGGCTGATCGGTAGTTATACCATCCACGGCCCGCGCAAGGCCGAGGGCACCTGCATTATTCAGGCCGTGAACAAACGCGTCTATTGCGCTCCGTTTGAGGGCAAGATCGAAGCCGTCTATGTGGAACCCGGCGATGTGCTATCAGCCCCCGGCCAGCCGGACACGACGCAGCCAACCACCCGTAGCCAGGCGGCGCCTCTGGCCAAGCTCGAAACCATTGAACTGCAAATGCGCCTGGCCAGCGCCATGGGCGAACACCTGACCGCGCTGCAGCAATCCTACATTGCCCGGCGCGACGGCAAGACCGCCGAGGCGCAGATGGCCGAAGCCCAGGCCGCCAAGGCGCAGGCGGATATTGATTTGCTCAACTGGCAAATCCGTCAGGCCACCGTGCAATCCGAACTCCCCGGCACCGTGTTCAGCGGTGATCTGAAACACAAGGTCGGCACCGTGGTAAAAACCGGCGAAGTGCTATTTGAAGTGGGCGATCCCCACACGCTGTGCGCGGACATCTATATCCCGGAAGATATGATTGTGGAAGTCACCCGGCAACAACACGGCATGCTGGCCACGTCGAGTTACCCGGACCGCAAAATCGCGTTTCAGGTGGAACGTATCAACCCGATTGCCCAGATCTATTCCAGCCAAAACGTTTTTGTCGTCCGCGTCCAATTGCAACCCGGGTCGGACCTGCCGGACGTAGCCACCTGGCTGCGGCCCGGCATGGAAGGCGTAGCCCAAATCGAAGTCGCTCAGGCCCCCTATCTGGACATCTGGACCCGCCGGCTGGTGAATTGGGTACGCATGAAACTGTGGTTGTAAGGGGTATGAAACTAATCACCAACACGCAGACATATGCCCCTGCGCGGTGAACCAGCGTACCGCCAACTCCCGTAAACCAGAAAGCGATGGGCCACAACTTATGGCAGTGTGGGCTCTTGCCCAACCGGGCGCGAGGTGGATGTGGCGGGATCGGCCGAAAATAACGGTAGGAATAAGGGCCGCAGCAGTTTCGCCCCCTCCGGAGCGATATGGTCTTTATCCATATACAACATCTTCCCCCCCACCATTACCCGGCCGGATTGTTGGGCGTCTAATAGGAAAATCCGGGAATCGAGTATTTTGGCGCCACACGTGCGCAAATGATCCAGCATGGCATCCTGCCGTGGGCTCGGTGCCACAGGCCAAGCCTGCTCGGGCACGCTCCGGCCAAACATTGCCTCCACCGCGAGCCCTTTGGGCACATCGCGCCTATGCGTTGGCACCATGCGCATAATCCATGGCGTGGCCCCTGCCTGCCGCACATCGGCGATGGTTCGTTCCAAACCGTTTTGCAGTTGCGCGGTGCCATCGTCATAACGTTCCCACTTGGCCACCAGCAGCACATGGGGTACGGCTTGCTGCCGGACATACGCAATGACCGCGGCATAATACTCACTCACATCCCCGCCCAAACCACCCAACCCGCGGGTATCACACCCCAGCGCTGGCACCATGGTGGAATGCGTGGCCGCCACACCCCGTATGCCATATTCGCGACTCATCATTTCCAGGGCCGGTAGTACCGCCTGAGCGTGGCTATCACCCCACAGCAAAAACCTCACCGGCTGGGCCGGGTCACTGGGCCCCATGGCGTAGTAATTGCCGCGCTGTACATCCGGGAGTTTGCGTTGGTAGGTTTTCAAACCCTTTAATGCAACGTTTTTCTCGATGGCGTACTGCTGCGCCGCCGCAGGCAAGCCCCAAGGGACGATATTCTGCACATTGCGAATCACCATGCCAACGGTCAACATCAAGGCGAACGTGACCCCCGCAAAGCCCAATATCTGCCCCCGGCTGGCGCATACCCGCCGCTGCCGGAAGGGTGTCTCCACATACTTCCACGTTACCCACGCCAAGCCAATACTCGCGGTCGCCAACCCAATCCGCACCGGCAGTGCCAGCGGATCAAACCAGTATTTCGCAAATTCCAACACCGGCCAATGCCACAGATACAGCGAATAGGAAATCAAGCCAATCCCCACCAACCCGCGCCACGAGAGTAACTTACCCACCCACGTGACCCGTTGCTCATTGGCCCAGATAATCAAGCCTGTACCTACGCACGGCAGCAGCGCCGCAGCGCCTGGGAACGGGGTGGCAGTGGTATAACCAAACAACACATACAAGATCGCCAGCAGGCCCAGCGTACTAGCCCCTTCCGCCAGCCAACGGGCCGGGGCGGGCCGCGAATTCATGCGGGCCGCCAATAAGGCGCCCACACACAATTCCCACGCCCGTGACGGTAGCATATAAAACGTCGCAGTCGGATAGTGGTAAACGCCCCAGATACTAAGCGCCAGCGAGAGTACACTGCCCCCGATCAACCACCACACCAATTTGGGCCGGGGCCAACGCCGAACGAACCACAAAAGCAGCGGGAAGAACAGATAGAACTGTTCTTCCACCGCCAGTGACCACGTGTGCAGCAGGGGTTTGATATCCACTGCCGGGGCAAAGTAATCCGCTGCCGGCGCCTGCATAAAGTAAAAATTCGACCCCAGATAAACCTGCGAAAGCACGGATTGACCGAAGGCTTTGATATCGCCGGGAAATAGAAAACAGCTACTTAGCAACAGGCATGCCGCCACCACCACGGCCAGCGCAGGGAGAATGCGCCGGATCCGCCGTTCCCAGAACGCCACCATATGAAAACGTTCTTGGGCCAAGTCTTTAAGAATGATGCTGGTAATCAAATAACCCGAAATGACGAAAAACACGTCCACCCCGACATACCCGCCGGGGACGCCCAAGTCGAAATGGTAAAACAACACCGCCAGCACCGCCAACGCCCGCAAACCATCAATGAAGGGGCGATAATTCATGGCTGAGTGGACTCCTGGGTGGCCGGTTGGGACGGGGGCAAAGTTGGGCTTATAGCCAACCACAGTGCCAACATGGCGCGTCGTTTATGCCACACCAATTGTGGCCTGTCGCGAAGTTATCAAGACTCATCAGATCCATCATAATGCAACAACGAGGTGATTATACCAAACTACGATCCATATGGAAAAGTGGTTAGGATACTCACTGTTGCATCGGATAGTGGCAGGCGTGCATAATAACAAATACCCCCATCTGCGCTTAGCACAGATGGGGGCAGGAATAGTAACACCGAAGGAACGCCAGCGAACGGGGTTAATCGTTACTGGTTAGATTCACCGTGGCGGTACGGCTGGCCACCACCGGATCAAGGTTATAGGCAGCGTTGCTGCTCAACGTCATCTGGATCGCCTTGATGGGTTCAACAAAGGTATCGTCAATCGGGATCACTTCAAGCACAATCGAACTTTCGCCATCGGCGAAGGTGATGCTGCTGGCGGTCAGGGTCGTCAGGCTGCCTGCCCGACGCAGGAAGTAGTCATAGCCACGATAGGCGACACCTGCCAGGGCGAAGTTGACGGTCAGACTGCCCACCGAACTGGACCGGGTAATCGTGAAAGCACCCTTGCCCTGCGCACCCCTTTTTTATTACTCTGGCCGTGACACGTATGCACTAAACACGGTCGGTGATCGTCATGGTGGCGCTATACTTGGCTGCATCCAAGTTGTATAACGCATTGGCCGTCAAGGTCACGGTCAAGGTTTCGGGTACTTCCGTCTGTTGGTCGGCTTTAGGAAGCACGGTAATATCGGCGTAAGCCGACCCCGCAGACATGATGATAAAGTTCGAGGCAATTCCGTTACCGCTCAAACTATAGTCACTCCCGTTGAGCGCACTGCCCGAATAGCCGAAATACACCCATACTGCACTGCCCATATTGCCACTGCGGGTAATCCGGAATATGCCAGGCGTCCCGCCTTCGGCGGTGTCCGACAACTTCTCTATCTTCAGCGTCGGATTATTCACGTTGACCACCGTGTTGTCCTGTTCGGTAGCCACAACGCTCCGCGTCACCATACCCGCAGCACTCACCGCAAAGGTCGCGTTACCATTG
>JBAXGE010000040.1:0-15053 GCA_037139555.1 Phycisphaerae bacterium | reverse complement strand
ATCTTTAGGGGGCGAAAATATTTATGGATTGGGCCTAGGAGCTTGAATGGACTCGGTCTAGCACTAAACCCGTGATAACACATTACGGCACACTTTTCGGGGCGGGATTTAGCTTGTTATGCAATTCGCGTAAATACTTGAACGAGTAAATCCCCGTATCGTGGCCGTCGGAGAAACGGAGTTTCAGGGCGTAGTTGCCTACCAGTTCCGCGGCTTCCGCGGTGATCGGGCCGGTGACGACGGTTTTGAGGATGGGCATGAGTTGGCGGCCCAGGATGTCGCGTTCGCCCTGACAGCCGGCGCAGGGACAGTTTTTTCGCAGGTCCAGAATGGTGAACGTCGAGTTCACCCCGTCGGACCAACTGATGTCCAGACATTCGGTCTTGCGCAGATGCAGATTGACGGGTTGCGGGGTATCCATGCGTAGGCTCCAACGGGCTTAGGCCCCGATCTGACAATAGGTTTTTGGGGTTTCCCAGACTTTCACATAACGCAGTTGCACCGGGGCGGGAAACACCCCGCGCAGGCGTTCGTAGATCACCTGGGCAATGTGCTCGACGGTGGGATTAAGCCGGGCAAATTCGGCGGTGTCCAGATTCAGATGCTTGTGATCCAACGCACTGAGCACATGCGTCTGCACCAGCGTTTGCAGCGTGCCCACCGGCAGCAGGAGCCCCTGCGCGTCGGGCGTGCCGTGGATGGCCACTTCCAGCGTGTAATTGTGCCCGTGGCCGTTGGGATTGTTGCACTTGCCAAAAATCCGCTGGTTTTCTTCCGCAGTCAGGGCGGGATTGTGCAGCCGATGGGCGGCGGCGAATTCAAACGTCTCGGTCAGAGTCACCATGGTAGGCTCCGATTGCTGCCACGAGAGGGCAAGATAAGGACTTAACGCCAATTTCAGCGCCACGAGCTTGAGTTCCGGGAGGTACGCCTGCAGCGGCGCGGGCAGGCTCAGGAGCAGCGCCTCCGCCGGCCCGCCGGGATGAGCGCGAAAGTGGGCATCTATGATGGGCAGCGCCACGCGGCGTGCGGCATCATCCAATTCGCGGATATTCACCAGCATGCCGGTCTGGGGCTGGATCGGGCCGGTGACCTGCAGCGTCAGGGCCACAAACGCCCCCAGCCCTTCCAGCGGTGGATGCGCGGCATAGGCATTGGTCGCGCCCGTGGCCATTACCAACGGCAAGCCGAAGCGGATTTCGCGACTCAGAAATATGGGGGCGGAGTTCATATCGGTATTGTATCCGGAAGTCTAGGCCCGGTCTTCCGGCCACGGGGTGCCCAGCTTGGCCGGCCCGCCGCGTTTGGACTTTAGCAGTGCCAGCGCCAGCAGCGTGACCAGATAGGGCAGCATTTTGAAGGCCTGATAGGGAATCTGCCGGGCCAGGGGCATACCCTGGAAATATTGTTGCAGGGCGTCGAGCGCACCAAAAAGCAAGGCCCCAGCGATCAGTCCCGGCAATGTCCAGCGCCCAAAAATGACCAACGCCAGCACCAGAAACCCCTGCCCGCCGGTCATATCGGGGGAAAAGCTAAACGTCCGCATGGTGGCCAGATAGGCCCCGGCCGCGCCCGCGCAGGCCCCGGCAAAGAGCAGTGCCCCGGTCCGCCACAGCCGCACATTCACCCCCGCCGCCGCACATGCGTCGGGACTATCCCCCAAGGCCCGCAGAATCAGGCCCGCACGGGTATAGCGTAGTTTGAACCACACACCCAGCAAGAGCAGTCCGAGCAGATACGTCAGGGTGTAATGCTGAAACAGCACCGGGCCGATCCAGGGCAGTTCACTGAGGCCAGGGATGGCGAGGCGGGTAAAGGGCGACAAACTGGCCGTGGTGGCGAGGTGATTTTGGACGGCCATCCACGCCGTGGCGGTCAGGCCCATGGCCAGCAAGTTCAGGGCCGTGCCGGTAACAATCTGATCCGCACGCCACCACACGCATACCAGTGCAAACAGACCTGCCAGCAGCACACCTGCCAGCACTGCCGCGCCCAGCGCCAGCGCTCCCGAGCCGGTCAGGGCCAGGGTGATGTAGCCTGCCGCGCAGCCGGTCAGCATCAGGCCTTCGATGCCGATATTGATGGTGCCAGTGCGTTCGGCAACCAATTCACCTGTGCCCGCCAGCAGCAGCGGCACGGCGGCGGTGAGAGTTTGCTGGGTGATGAAAGCGCTGGCGTCCATGATTACTCCCGAGCCTGTAATTGCCGGCGCAGCAGCCAGGCGGAACCGACCAGCATGGCCATAATAATGACGCCTTTGACGATATCGGTCAGATCGTGGGGGATGCGCAAGGCGGGGTCTTTTTCCAGACTGGCCACCCCCTGATCCAATACGCCGAAGAATAACGCGGCCAGCAGGATACCCAGCGGATGCAGCCGACCCAGCAGGGCCACGGCAATACCGGCATAACCATAATTGGTCGGCGCCTCGGAGAGGAAAAACGAGACTCCTGCCACCTGAATCCCCCCGGCCAGACCGGCAAATCCGCCACTGAGCAGCAGCACTGTTACCTGACGGCGGGCCACAGGCATACCTGCCACGGCTGCGGCGTTGGGATTAAGCCCGCAGGCTTTAAGTTCAAAACCCAAGGTGGTACGTGACTGGATCAACCATGCGACCAGCGCGATGATGACCACTACGACCACGCCAATATGCAGGCTGGTATTGGTCATCAGCAAGGGCAGGCGTTGAAAGGTGGGCAACACCGCACTATGCGGCGCGGTAGTCAGGGGCGATCGCAGCGGCCCCTGGAGCAGCAGCCCCAACAGATGCAGAGCAATGAAGTTCAGCAGAATCGTCGAGAGGACCACGGGCACCTGGCGCCAACGATCGAGGCCAGCGGCAAGCATGGCCCACAGGCCACCGCAGAGGATGGCGAACCCAAGTCCCAACGGCAGCGCGATCCAGCCGGGGGCGGTTGGCATACCCAGCGTGAGTAGAGCCACGAAACCGATGGACCCGAGTATCGCCTGACCTTCTACTCCGATGTTGAGCACGCCGCAGCGGAATGCCACCCCGGCAGCCAGACCCGATAGTAGCAAGGGACAGAACTTCACCAGCGCCGCCGCCAGCGCCCGGGGCGAACCAAACGCCCCTTCGCACCAACTGGTGACAATGGCCACCGGCGGATAACCCAGGAGCGCCAAACCCGCCAAGACCACCAGCAGGCAGAGCGTGATCACGATCAAGGGTAAAATGAGCGTCTGGAGATATTTACCCACGGCTGACCTCCGCAGGGGTCGTGCCCAGCATCAGTTCCCCCAGTTGGGTCGGGCTGCACGCGGGCCAGGTGGTGGGCAGGAGTTGGCCGTTATACATGACGGCGATGCGGTCGGCGTGGGCTTGCAACTCATCCAGATCGGAGTGAATCAGCACAATGGCGGCGCCGCGGGCGCGGGCTGCGGACAACTGGGCGAAAATAAAACTGCTGGCCGCAATATCCAAACCCCGCGTGGGGTTGCAGGCGATGATCACGGCGGGGTCGCCCGCGAGTTCGCGCGCGAGGATGGTCTTTTGCTGGTTACCGCCGGACAAACTGCCTGCGCAAAGGTTGCTGCCGGCGGCGCGGATGTCGAAGGTCTGCATGAGCTGCCGGGCCTGCGTTTCCCAAGCGCTAAAATTCAGCCAGCCCCAGCGGTTGGCCAGCGGTGGGTGCGAATACGCACGCAGGGACAAATTGTCGCGCACGCTCAGGGGCATAATCAAACCATCGCGTTGCCGATCTTCAGGGATGAAGGCAATTTGCCGGCGGCGCTGGGCCGGGCTGAGCGTCCGGGCCTCAGTCCCGGCCAGTTGCAGCGTGCCGTGGGTGTAGGGTTGCATGCCGATAATCACATCGGCCAGTTCGCGTTGGCCGTTGCCATCCACCCCGGCAATGCCGACGATTTCTCCCGCATGCACGGTCAAGGACACCTTCCGCAGCGTGGTGTGTGTCCCGCTGGTGGTGGTGCTGAGATCGGACAGCACGAGTCGTGGCGGTCCTACGCTGATGATTGATCGCGGGGCGGGGGTCAGGGCATAACCTACCATGTGCTGGGTGATGGCCGCATCATCCAAGTCCGCCACAGCGCCACTGTGGATATGTTCCCCCCGGCGGAGAATGGTGATGCTCTGGCAAAGCTGGCGGACTTCGTGCAGTTTATGGCTGATAAATAGCAGCGTGGTTCCCTGTGCGGCGATCTGCCGCAGCGTGACAAATAAGGCGTCGGCCTCCTGAGGCGTCAATACCGCCGTGGGTTCGTCGAGAATCAAAATACGGCCACCCGCCAGCAGGGCTTTGACGATCTCGACCCGTTGTTGCTGGCCGATCGTGAGGGTTTCCACCCGGGCGTGGGGATTGAGTTGCCACTGTTGCAGATACGGCAGCACCCGCTGGTGCAAAGCCTCCGTGCGCCACCAGCCCCACTGGTGCTGGCAACTGAGTGCCAGATTTTCCAGTACGGTCAGTGGTCCCACTAGTTTGAAGTGTTGATGCACCATGCCAATGCCCGCCGCGAGCGCATCGGCGGGGCTGCGCAAGTGCAGCGTGCGGCCGTCCAGTTGCATGCTGCCCGTATCCGGGGTCAGCAGGCCATACACGATATTCATCAGGGTACTTTTACCCGCACCGTTTTCGCCCAGTATGCCGTGAATTTGGCCCCGGGCCACAGTCAGAGACACCCCGGAGAGTGCCCGCTGGGGACCAAAGTATTTGGTGATGTCGCGCAGCTCAAGCATGTACTGGTTTAGCGTATCACAATGACGCCCTGTTTGATACTTTCCCCGGCGGCTGCGACAAGTTTCACAGTTTCCGCGCTGATCAGTCCGGACTTGACGAGCTTGGGATTGATGATGGTGACGCAAATATCATTGGCCAGATTTTCCTGAATCACCCCGCCTTTGAGCGTGCCATTTTGCAGCGATTTCACCAGCCGCAGGAACGACTCATCCAGCCGGATAATGCCCGAAGCCAGCGTGTAGGCACCGGTCAGGGGGTGGTCATTGATATTGGAGTTGGTGCCAAACACATACGCGGGTTGTTGGGGATTGCGGGCATTGTGTTCTGCGATGGCTTCCAATACGCCCCGGCTGGCGGCATCCACATTTTGCAGCACCACGTCCGCGCCCTGCTGGAGGAACGTTTCGGTCTGGCTCTTGGACAGTTCCGGCCGGTCCCAACTGGTATACGCCGAAAGGACGGTAATGGCGGGATTGACGGATTTGGCCCCGGCTTCATAACCCTTCAGGCAGGCAATCAGCGAGGGAATTTCCTGGCCACCGATAAAGGCCAGCCGATTGCTGCGGGTGGTCTTGGCGGCAATGATGCCCAGTTGGTAGCACGCCTGCGCCAAGTCATAATTCAGGGTGACGACATTGGGGTCATTCACATCGGCGCCGGAAACGGCGAACTTGGTCTTGGGGTGTTCGGCGGCGATGGTGCTGGCCGGGGTGACATACTCGTAGCCATGGCCGATGATCAGGCTGTAACCGCGGGCCGAGAAATCGCGCATTTCATCGCTGGCCTTGTCGCGGTTGACCTTTTCCAGATAGGTGGCTTGGATGCCCAGTTCCTTGGCCACTTTGTCCAGCGCGGTTTTCGCCCCCTGATTCCACCCGCCATCCAGCGCGGAACCCGGCATTAACAGTGCCACTTTTGTGGTGCCCGGGGTGGAGGTTTCGTTATTACACGCCACCAAACCCAGTCCCACCAGCCCGCAGGCCAGCAACGCCAGTACGAATTTACCCATTCCAAAGCCTCCGAAATGTCGCTCAAATACCCTCAGTTTAGGAGCCTTGAACCGTTTTGGCACGTTGGCGAATGTTAATTTTTCCGCCAGCGGCTGATTTCCTGGGATTGGCGGTAAATTGCGAAGGAATTTATCGCCCCAAGCAACCCAATGGCAATCAGGCTGAAGTTCGTGCTTCCTGGTGTGCCCAATCGGTAGTCAAGAATCGGAATCGTGATGCTGGTTAAGCCCAGGCCCAAAGCCACAAACCCCGCCCCGATGACCGTACCGACAATGCCGGTAAGTTCCAGGGATAGACGATAGTTGGTAGTAAGCCACAGGATGCCCTGTAACAGACGTCCCCCATCCATGGGATAGCAGGGGATAAGGTTGAAGACGAGCAGGATCAAGTTGATTTGAAATCCCAAGGCGAGCACGATATTGGCCCAGATAAACACTTCGGGTTTGACTACTCCAACCAAATGCGGGAGGGCGTAGTTAAGTAAAGCCCAGCACGCCGGGGCCAAGATCGCGTTGACCAATGGACCACCCGCCGTGGTGATAATTTGGGGCCAGGGGCGGTGGGGCGCGGCGCAAAAGGCCAAGCCTCCCAAGGGCCACAAAACGATTTGATCGGCCGTGCCTTTGACCGCCCGGCAGGCGAAGCAATGCCCGAACTCATGCAGGAGTACCGTCCCGAACAGCATGCCCGTAGTGATGGCCCAGATCCGTAAATTACTCTGGGAATTATTGGCCGAGATTATCGCGTAGATAACAAACGTCCAATGGAGCAACACCTTGATGCGAAACCAATGGCCCAGCGGTATGCCACCCGACATTAAATTCATGCGTAATCCTTATTGCATGCGCCTGGAGCGCGGTTACATATCATCGTCACGAGGTTCCGCCGGGGCGGGGGGAATCGGTTCCAGCACCACCGTCCCGGCCAGCAGATCGCCGATGCGATAACGACGTTCATTGAACAGTGGATAAATGATCAGCACCAGCGTGGCGACTTCGTAGATTTTCAGCACATTGCGGATCAGAATTTGTGCCAGCGTGGCCCGTTGGCCCAGGAGATTGGTCACCCGAAGGCCCAGCAGACGCTTGCCTAGTGAACCCCCGTTGATGGTCTCGCCCAGTACGCAGTGAATGAAATAGACGATGACAAACCCGGTCAGCGGAAGATAGCTGACGAACACATCGGGACGGTACCACGAGACCTTCCAGTTGGCCAAAAACTCAGCCATCGCTTCGGGCTCCCACAGGCCATTCACCGAGATCACCAGAACAAACGGCAGCCCGATATCAATGGCGGCCGCCAAGGCCCGACGGCCTGCGGCGGCGATCTGGGCGCCGCTGGGAATGACCACGGCGGTGGCCCGCTGCCGGCTCAGGCCAAAGGCGATGGTCAGCAGAATCAGGGGCAGAATCATGGCCACGATGGTGGGGGTGCTTTCCAAAGCGTTGTTATTGGTGGTGGTGGTTACCGGCTTGGCCTCACCGATGGGCTGGTTATTGGGATCGAATTGTCGGGTGTAGAGCTGACCATCTGCGTCGCTGTACACGGCCGCCAGCAGGTTGCCCAGCGGCGCTACCGCCACCTGCGTGGCCGGGTTGATGTTTTTCGATTTCTTGCCCAGGCTCAGTGCCGGCAGGATGCGGGTGATGACGCCTTGGTTATCCAGTGCGATCCCGTAGAGTTCGACTTCTGATTTATCGGCTTTGGCCTGGGGCCACAGAATGAGCACCTGCGCCCCGGCCACCACCGCATGGATCCGGGCGATGGGCATAGTGGCGGTGTAGGTGTTCAGGGTGATCTGATAACCGCGTGCGGCTTCGGCGGTGGCATAGTGGAACATCATGGCCTTGCCGGGATCGGTCCAGGCGAGTAGCACCCGATCACCCAGCCACGCCATGGTGGCTTCGGCGTTGCGGGGGATAGCGCTGGTTTCATTGGCCACCTGACCCAGGATTTCCCAGCGGTTGGTTTGCAGACTCAGCAGGTACCAGCCGGTGCCGGGCTGCGTGGTGGCGGTGGTGGGCACGGTGGTCGTGGTGGCGGTGGTAGGGTTATTGGTGACGGGTTCGGCGGGGACGGTAGCCGTCGCCGGGGCATAACGACCTGCGGCCAGCACGTAAATGGTATTAGGGCCGGTCATGGCGGCCTTGGGGGTCAGTCCTTCGGGGATGCGGGGCAGGCTGGTGGATGCGGTGGCACCGAAGTTACGGGCCAGCCCCTCGGAAAACAGCACGGCCAGTCGGCTGTATTTATTGCCACTGCGGTATTGTGAATTTACCGCTAGCGCCGCCGGTTGGCCATTAAAGAACTTGTTCTGTTGTTGCCGCACGATGGTCCAGGCGCTCTGCCCACCGGAATTTTTGTTGAGTTGGTGGACGACCAGGCCAAAGCCGGGGGTCTTGCCGTTGATCTGCACGGCCTGGCTGATCCACAGGCTATTGCCATCCCCCGCCGCATAAATGGGCGCGGGCAGCGTTTTGATGGCATCTTCCGTGCTGGGCCACAGACTCTGGCCAAAGCCGATGATCGGCCAGCACAACAAACACAGCGTCACAATCCAGCGTGGCATCATTACGTTTCCATTTCAAGGTCAAATTTCGGTATTCCAAACGCTTAATACTACTCCGGTTAGGGTACTTTCGCACCTTAATATGGGGACATATTCTATGTTGCCCGGTCGGAAGCTTGCTTGGGTGCAAAATTGCGGGGTTTGACGCCTATTCGGTTCACTCATAGCATGATTAACGCCATATTCCGGTTCGGCAGGTGTAACCGCGCGACCTGATAACGCCACTAATGGGTTGAACGCGGTTTATAATCGCAGGTGCGGTGGTCGCGTGGCTGGCGTAATTAAGGAGTTGCACATGAAAGTGTGGACCAAAATCGGGATAGGGGCGAGTGTGGTGGTGCTGGCTCTGACGGGGTTGACCATGGCCGCAGGCACCACCTCTACCGCCGGTGCGTCGGGGCATCGTTTGGCAGAAACCCCCATGCGGCGATTGTTGGGCGGAATCCTGGGGCGTGGTCAGGCGCTCCAAGCGGAGTTGAATCTCAGCGCCGAGCAGCGGACGCAGCTCAAGGACATTATGCGGAGTCACAAGGAACAGTTGGTCACGACGGTTAACGCGGTGGTGGAAAAACGCCGGGCGCTGCGTGATTTGGTGCTGGCGGGTAAAGCGGATGATGCGGCACTGCGTGCTGCGGCCACTGAATTGGGCAAAGTGGTCGGAGATGCGGCGGTGTTGGCGTCCAATATCCACGGCGAAATGGCCAAAGTACTGACGCCCGAACAACTGGAAAAGATCCAGAAATTCCGGGCGGATAAAGATCAGGCGGTTGATGGTTGGCTCAAGGAACTGGGCAAGGATTGGTAAGCGCATGACGCTGGTACTCAAGCCATGGCCAATGATGAACGCAGGCTGGACGATGTCCTTCGCCCAGCCTGCGGTGGTCCCACCCCAAGATACCATGCCAACTGAACGGCTGGGCGGGGACATGGATGATCACGAACAGGTTCGTCTGACTCTGGGGGGTGATGGCAATGCCTATGCGCGGCTCGTACGGAAATATCAAGATCGTGTGGCCGGACGGTTGTGGCGGTTCACCCGCAATCGGGCGGATCTGGAAGAATTGGTGCAGGAGACTTTTGTGCAGGCTTATTTCAGTCTGCCCCGTTTCCGGAGCGATGCGCCGCTGGAACATTGGCTTATGACCATAACCACCCGGGTGGGGTATGGTTATTGGAAACGACGGGCACGAGGCCCCGCCCATCTGGAAGATCGGGATTGGACGGCACTAAGCGATGGGAAAATGGGGGCACAGGATGCTGGTGAGGCGCTGGCGGACCTGCTGGCGTGCCTGCCGCCACGCGACCGATTAGTGTTACTGCTGCTCTATGCGGAAGGACGCAGCGTGGCGGAAACCGCGAAATTAACGGGGTGGAGCCAAACGATGGTGAAGGTCCAGGCCTTTCGGGCGCGCGGGAAACTTAAAGCAGTACTCAAAAAAGCCGGGATTACCGGCCAGGAGTTGTGACCCATGCAGGATGTGGAATTGTTACGCAAACTTGGGACTGCGGCCGAAGCCGACTTGCCGGGGCGTGTGCAGGTCGTGGCGCAGGTCATGGCTGCGGTGTCGCAACCCGCGCCGGTACGTGATCCGGTGCTGTGGCTGGCCGCAATAATCTCCTCCGCGCTGGCCACGACGACGGCGGTGGTGGCCGTGCTGCAGTTGTATAGCGTATATAACGAATCCCTGGAACCGTGGCTAGCTACTCTGGAAATGGTGATGCAATGAGTGAACCCGTAACGCCAATCGTGACTCCGGAACTACCCGTGAAACCGCCCAAGCCCAAACGCTGGCGTGGGATTTTATTGGTGTTGGTGATTTTTGTCAGTGGCATGGTGTTGGGCTCGGGTCTGACGGTGATCGTGGCGGTGCACCGCATACGCGATCGGATGCATCATCCGGAAAAATTACCCCAGGAAATTGCCGGTCGGCTCGAACGACGGCTTTCCCTCAGTCCCGACCAAACGACGCAGGTACGGGCGATTCTGACGGCACGACAACAACACCTGATGGCCATTCGCCAACGGGTGCAGCCGGAGGTGGTGGGCGAATTGGATCAGGCCTATTCCGAGATTGCGGCGGTACTCAATGAAAACCAACGCCCCCGCTGGGAAACCATGTATCACGAATTGAAAGCGGAGTGGGTTCCCCGTTTGAGTAACGAACCACAACCCGGCTCAACTGACCGGCAATAACGGCCATAAAGTGATAAGACCGGGTGCGTTTCCACGCGCGCAAGTCAAACGACCTATACTAGTGTGACTTACGTGGAGACCCCGCGATGGATACGCCGATGCAGGTATGTGTGACCGGAGCCAGTGGCTTTGTGGGTGGGTATGTGTTGGAGGCGCTGCGGGCACGGGGGTTTACCGTCCGGGCGCTGGTGCGCCGCGCGGGGCGGTTGACCCCCCGGACCGGTCTGACCGAAGTGGTGGGGTCGTTGGATGATCCTGCCAGTCTGGCTGCGGCCGTGGCCGGCTGCGGGGCGGTGGTTCATCTGGTGGGGATTATTGCCCAGCAGCCCGGCGCGACGTTTACGCAGGTGCATATCGAAGGGGTGCGCAATCTGTTGGCTGCGGCCACCGGGGCCGGGGTGCGGCGCTGGGTGCATATGTCGGCCCTGGGGACGCGGGCGCATGCGGTGGCGGAATATCACCGTACCAAATGGGCAGGGGAGGAATTGGTGCGGGCCACGGCATTGGACTGGACCATTTTTCGCCCCAGTCTGATCCTCGGACCCGGCGGTGAGTTTGCCCACATGCTCAAAGCGTGGTCTCTGGGCACGGCCCCGCCCTATCTGTTCATGCCATTTTTCGGCGCGGGGTTCTGGGGTCAGTCCAACGCCAACGGCTTGCAGCCTGTTTACGCGGGCGATGTGGCGGAAGCCTTCACCCGGGCACTGGTGACCCCAGCCAGTATCGGGCAAACATATGATCTGGGTGGGCCTGAGGTGGTGACCTGGCGACAATTACATGCGGCGGCGAGTCTGGCCTTTCGTGGCCGGCATAAATTAACGCTGGGGATTCCCGCGTGGTATGCGCGGTTGCTGTTGGCGCTGGGTTTGCCGGGCCTGCCGTTCAATGCGGATCAGGTGCAAATGAGTCAGGAGCCCAATTGCGGGAACCGCGCACCGTTGACCCGTGATTTTCCGGATTTGCATCTTATGCCGTTGGCGGAGATTCTCCGCCGTTGTGCGGGGGGGCAGTAGGTACCATTGTGACTTAAACAGGTATATTCCGCACCACGAATGCGCGAATTAAATGACGTAAGTAGCTATCGTGTAAATGTTTATGAATTATACCAGGCCTCGTCCCCTAACACATTCATAACGCTTTTGGTAAACTTTGGTTTGTGCGGGCCCAACTAAATGTTTGGGCCGTTTCTTTTGGCAAATAAATAGGACTGTAACACATGGAATTTAACCCGGCTTTCCGTTCACTCGCACTCGATGGTGGTGTGATGACTGCATACTACTACGACAAGGCCCCCCCCGCGAACGTGGAGGCCTGCGATACCTTTCTCTTCCGCCATTTGGGCAGTCCGCAGGTGGAATTGGACCAGATGCTGACCGAACTGGGCTACCGCGATCTCGATGCGCTATCCAATGCCGCCGTGCCGAAAGATATCCGCCGGCGCGATGCCATTACCGTGGGGCCGGCGCTGGGCGAACGGGAACTGATCAAGGAAATGAAGTACCTGTTCAGCCAAAATACCGTCATGCGCTCGCTGATCGGTCAGGGGTATTACGACACCAGCACGCCCGGCGTGATCCTGCGTAATGTGCTGGAAAATCCCGGCTGGTATACCCAGTACACCCCGTATCAGGCGGAAATTTCCCAGGGCCGTCTGGAAGCGCTCCTCAATTTTCAAACCATGATCGCCGATTTGACCGGTCTGCCCATGGCCAATTCGTCGCTGCTGGACGAAGCCACTGCCGCAGCGGAAGCCATCAATATGGTCTTTGGCAGCGTCGCGGATGCGGTGGAGCAGAAGCGGGTGTTTCTGGTTTCGGACCAGTGCCATCCCCAAACGCTGGCCGTGGTTAAAACTCGTACCCGCTGGCAGGGCGTGGATTGCCGGGTGGTGGCGGATATCCTGAATCATCCCATCACGCCCGAAGTCTGTGGCGTGTTGGTCCAGTATCCCGATACCTCGGGCAATATTTTTGACCACACCACGCTGGTGAACGCGGTGCATGCAGTCGGCGGTTTGGTGGTGGTGGCAACCGATCTGCTGGCCCTGACCCTGCTCAAACCCCCCGGCGAATGGGGCGCGGATATTGTGGTCGGCAGTGCCCAGCGTTTCGGCGTCCCCATGGGTTATGGCGGGCCGCACGCAGCCTTTATGGCCACCCGGCCCGAATTTGTGCGCAAGATGCCCGGCCGGCTGGTGGGGGTGTCGAAAGATGCCAACGGCCAGCCCGCACTGCGTTTGAGTTTGCAAACCCGCGAGCAACACATCCGGCGCGACAAAGCCACCAGCAATATCTGCACCGCGCAGGTGCTGCTGGCGATTATGGCCAGCATGTATGCCCAGTATCATGGCCCGGCCGGACTGCGCCGCATTGCCCTGCGCGTTCAGGCCCTGATGGCGGAATTTGCCACCAATATCCGCGGCTTCGGCCATATCATGAAAACCCGGCAGTGTTTTGACACGGTGCGTTTTGAACCCATTGAGGTGACGGCGGAAGAATTGTCCGAGACCCTGCGCAAGCATAATTACAATGTCCGTTTGTATGGCGATAACACCGTGGGGGTGAGTTTTGATGAAACCACCACCGATCAGGAGTCGAATCATCTGATCCGCCTGTGCTGCGAGGGCCGGTTGGCGCTGGACCCGGTGGTTTCGGTGACCACCCGCACGTACAGCTTTATTCCGCCCACCTTACAACGCACCAGTGCGTTTTTGACCCATCCGGCCTTCAATCTGTACCACAGCGAAACCGAGATGCTCCGTTACATCAAACGGCTGGAAAGCCGCGATCTGTCGCTGACTCAGTCCATGATTCCGCTGGGGTCATGCACGATGAAGCTCAATGCCACCGTGGAAATGCTCTCGGTAACCTGGCCGGAAGTAAGTCAGTTGCATCCCTATGCCCCCAAACGGCAGGCTCGGGGTTATACTCTGGTGCTGGATGCCCTGAGCAAAGCATTGATCCGGATTACTGGCCTATCGGGCTGCAGTCTGCAACCCAATGCCGGTTCGCAGGGCGAATATGCCGGCCTGATTACCATCCGCGCCTATCTGGAAGCCAAGGGTCAGGGGCATCGCAATATCTGCCTGATTCCCACCTCCGCGCACGGCACCAACCCCGCCAGCGCTGTGGTTGCGGGGCTGACGGTGGTGCCTGTGGCGTGTGATGCCGAGGGTAATATTGACCTCCAAGACCTGCGGGCCCAGGCGCAGGCCCATGCCGAGAATCTGGCCTGCCTGATGATCACCTATCCTTCCACGCATGGCGTGTTCGAGGCCAACATCAAGGAAGTGACCCGCACCGTCCACGCCCACGGCGGGCAGGTGTATCTGGACGGCGCCAACATGAACGCGCAGGTTTGTGTCTGCCGGCCGCGTGAAATTGGCGCGGACGTCTGCCATATCAACCTGCACAAAACCTTCTGCATCCCCCACGGCGGCGGCGGGCCGGGCATGGGCCCGATTTGCGTGGCCAAGCATCTGGTGCCGTACCTGCCCTGCGATCCATTGGCGTATGATGCCAAAACCGCCGGGGCGGTTTCGGCGGCCAAGTTTGGCAGCGCCAGCATCCTGCCGATCAGTTATGCCTACATTTGCGCCATGGGCACCAGCGGTTTGCGGATGGCCACGCAGGTGGCGATCCTCAACGCCAACTACATGCGGCACCGGCTGGAAACCCACTATCCGATTCTGTTCAAAGGCCCCCACGGCCTCTGCGCCCACGAGTTTATTATTGACCTGCGGCCCTTTGAGGCCAGCGCTGGGATCAAGACCGAAGATGTCGCCAAACGTCTGATGGATTATGGCTTCCATGCCCCGACCATGAGTTGGCCGGTGCCCGGTACGCTGATGATCGAGCCCACGGAAAGTGAATCCAAGGCGGAATTGGACCGCTTCTGTGACGCCATGATCGCCATCCGGCAGGAAATTCAGGACATCGCCGACGGCAAGCTTTCGCGCACCGATAACCCCCTCAAGCACGCCCCGCACACTGCGGCCATGGTCTGCGGAGATACCTGGACGCATGGCTACAGCCGACAGCAAGCCGCCTACCCGGCCCCGTGGCTGAAGGCGTACAAATTCTGGCCCGCTGTGGCGCGGATTGATAATCCTTACGGCGACCGTAATCTGGTGTGCAGTTGCGTTGGGATGGATGCGCTGGGGAACTGATGGGCTTATTGCGCCTGCCGGGCGATGCCCGCAGCGCCCGGTTTACCCGCGTAAAGCGGTAGGATGTACGCTGCTGCGGCGCGGATTTCGGCGGGACTAAGCGGGGTGGGTAGCTGCCACAGTGTCAGCGTGTCGTGGTGGTCGGGGAGTTTGACTTCCTGATCCAGCACGCGCACAAAACGCGGCGCGATGGGGCTGTCGGGGTTGGTCACCAGTTGATGCAGGGCCGTGAGGTTGAGGAACGCATCCCCTTGTAAGGGGGTGGTTTGCCGGTGCTGTTTGGTGATAAACCATTGGTTCCCGCCGGGGCCGAAGGTGTGGGTCAGGTCCTGATCCGTGCCATGCCAGCAGAAATACTCGAAGCGATATTGGTCCGCCACCCCCAACCGGCGCA
>JBAXGE010000039.1:0-16015 GCA_037139555.1 Phycisphaerae bacterium | reverse complement strand
GGCAAGAAACCTCCGCTGGTCCCCCCCTTGGCCCAGCTCAAGCTGCTCAAAGCCATGCAGGGCGTAGTCAACGGCGACACGCTGGTGGCGGATCGCGAAATCAAGGCCACCAAGGACAGCGCCACGAAGTCGGAACTGCAGAAGCAGGTCCAAAAGCTGGGCCAGACCCAGAAAGAAATCCATCAGCAGGCGGTGGATATGATCGAGTCGCTAAAACAGCAGTAATGGTATACTAACCAACGCTAGGAGCCCGTTATGAACCGCACACACACATCGTTACTAACCCTCGCAATACTGCTGGCCGGTACCGGCATGAGCTGGGCCCAGACCGCCACGGAACTGCCCACCACCCAACCAGCGGCTACGCCCAAGAAGCCGGACGCCGCGACCCCGACGGTCAATCAGCTTAATCCGGAAGAGGCCATGAAGGTGGACAAGGAAGACCTGACCAACAACCTCCTCAATCGGGAAGAGGAAACCAAGGATCCGATGAAGATTCTGGAGCGCATGCTCAAGCGCATGGATAAGAGTGCCGATCAGTTGTCCAGCAAAACCGATCCCGGCAGCCAAACGCAGGAAATCCAGCGGCGGATTGATGGCGATCTGGCCATGGCCATTGAGTTAGTGCGTCAGCAGCAACAAAAACAGCAGCAACAGCAACAATCAGAGTCAAAAGAAGAGGCCCAAAAGAAACAACAATCTCAGCAGCAGAGCCAGGGCCAGGGCAAATCGCCTTCACCCGATCCGCAGGGCAATCAGGCGGCCCAGGAATCCAAGCTCCCCCCCGGCAGTCCCGGCGCTTTCCAGGCCAATGGTCAGAACATCAAGGAAGGACGTCAGGAATGGGGCAACCTGCCCCAGCGGGAACGCGAATTGATTGTGAACGGTGCCGGCGAAGAGATTTTGCCCAGCTACCGTGATATGGTACAAAAATATTATCGTGCGTTGGCGGAAGTGAACAAAACCGCACGCGACCGTTAACCCGCGAGTCAGGAAGAGGCTGGTATGCGCAGAAAATTATTGTGCACATTATTGACGCTCGGCGCCTTGGCCGGGGCTGTATCTCTGCCACTGTTACAGGCAGACGAACCCAAGAGCACCATGGGGGGCGATGGGCCGATCAAGGGCGAGTTGAATGACGCCACCAAAGCCGCCGCCCGCAAGGGACTGGATTTTCTGGCCCGCAGCCAGACGGCCCGGGGCGAATTCAATGATGCCTCTGGTGGTGGCGACAACTTGGGTATTGCCGCGATTGCCGGGCTGGCGCTTCTGGCCGATGGCAACCTGCCCAACCAGGGCCGTTACGGCACGCAAGTGGACCGTTTGCTGGATTACATCCTGCGCAACTGCCAGCCCTCGGGCCTGATTGCCGGCCAGAACTACGGCAGCCCCATGTATGGCCACGGCTTTGCCACGCTGTTTCTGGCGGAATGTTTCGGCCACAGTGATCGCCCGGACCTGAAGGAAAAACTGCAAAATGCCATCCGCCTGATTGTCCAGACCCAGAATCGTGAAGGCGGCTGGCGTTATCAACCCGCACCGGTGGATGCCGACACCTCGGTGACGATTTGTGAAGTTATGGCCCTGCGTGCGGCCCGCAATGCGGGCATCAAAGTGCCCAAAGTTACCATTGATAAAGCCATCGAATATGTGAAGAAAGCCCAGCAACCCGACGGCGGATTTGCCTACACGCTGGGCAGTGGTGGCTCGGGCTTCCCGCGTTCGGCGGCCAGCGTGGCCTCGTTGTTCTATTCCGGCTTGTATGATGGCAAGGAAATCACCAACGGGATGAACTATCTGCGCGGCCGGATGCCGGGCATGAAAAATAAACCTCAGGACGGCTGGGAAGGTCACTATTACTACGGTCACTATTACGCCACCCAGGCGTTCTTTATGGCCGGGGGTAATGACTGGGCCAAGTTCTGGCCTGCCATGCGTGATGAAATTCTCGCCAAACAGTCCAAAGACGGGCGTTGGTCTGGGGAATCGGGTGATATCTATGCCACCGGCATGGCCCTGATTATCCTGCAAGTCCCCAATCGTTATTTGCCCATTTTGCAGCGGTGATTACTTTCTGGTCGGAATCCATCCCATGAAGCTACGTCATCTTGTCGCCTTGGCCCTGATCTCCGCGCTTTACCCGGCTTGGGCCAATGCCGCTTGGACCCTGACCGATGCGGACTTAAAGACCCAAACCATCCCCACTATCGGCCAGTGGTCGCTGAAAGACGGCCTGACCTATGCCGATACCAAGGGTGCGGCGGGTCAGTTGGCCACGCGTAATATCGTGCGGCTGGTGAACGGGGACATCAAGGTCAACACCAACAAAGGCTGGCGGGTACACCTGCGTAATGGCGATGTGATCATGGGGTTGCCCGGCGCGATCAGCGAAAAAAGCCTGACGATTACGGCCACTGATTTGGGCAATCTGCAGGTGGCGTTGAAAGATGTCGTCTGCATCAACCGGGGCGTCCGCCCCGCCACGATCACCGCCACGAAAGACACCGTGATCCTCAAGAACGGCGATCAGGTCGCGGGTTTGCTGCTGGATGTGGGTGCGGAAAAACTCCAGATCCAATCCGACATCGGTCCGGTGGACCTGACGTGGGAAAAGGTTGAACGGATTGAATTCAGCGCCAGCCAATCCCCACGCAAGCTGCCGGAATTGGCCACGCGGCTGGGCTTTTCCAACGGCACCATCTTCACCACCGCCACACTGTCCTGGAAAGATGATGTTGTCACTTTTCAGGACACCAATGGGAAAGCCTGTCAAACTCCCATCGGCACGGTGGTCAGTGTGGATGTACTCGGCGGCCGGGTCGTCTGGCTGGCGGAACTTGAAGCCAGCGAAGACCAGCAGACCAGCCTGCTGGGCACACCGTGGCCCACCCAGATCAACCGCAATGTGATGGGCCAACCACTCCGCGTTAAAGGCGAAAATTTCACGCGTGGCTTGGGCGTGCATGTGACCAGCCAATTGCTCTATAAATTGGATGGGACGTTCAAAACCCTGGCCCTGCGCGTGGGGGTGGATGACTCGGCCAAACCGCATGGGGAATCCCATGTCAAAATCGTGCTGGATGGCAAGACCTTGTGGGAAAAGGCCGATCTGAAGGCCGGAGAACTCACCCCGCTGCTGCAACTGGATATCACCGGGGGCAAGAATTTGGAACTTAACGCCCTGCCCCACACCCAGTTGGATGTCCAAGGGCGGGTTAACTGGATCGAGCCCGCATTGCTGCGGCCCTAACGCCATGTACCCTTAAAACCAAGTCATATCGCCCGCACGCCCGCGCGTAAAGCGGGGTGCCGGTGGTTATGGCGCCACGGACCTTTGCGTACGCAAAGCCGCCAGCCGATTACGGGCATCCCGGAAGTGGATATCCCACTGGGTGATCTTGGAATAGACCTGCGTGGCGTCTTCGGTCTGGCCCAAATCTTCGTAGCAACGGGCCAGCCAGTAATGCAGTTCTTTGCTTTTGCTGTCGCCGGTTTCGGCCAGTTCGTAGGCTTCGATGGCCTGTTTGAACGAATCGAGGGCTTCGGGCTTGAGTCCCTGCTCGGTGAAACAACGCCCCAGCAGATGCTGGGCATCGGACCGATGCTGGGCCCCGTTGCGGGCCAACTGGAACGCCGCGATGGCCTCATCAAATTTGTGGGCCTGATACAACCGCACGCCGTATTCGTACTGCACACTGGCATCGGTGGGATAGTTGCTGGCCCGTTCCTTGAATTCCACCAATTCGTAGGTCAAACGCTCACGCTGGGCCTGATGCAATTGCTCGGTGAGGGTTTTGTCGTTGGGGGTGGCCTTGAGGGCTTCGCTCAGGATGCGGATGGTGCGCTTGAACTGGCGAATCCGGATTTCGCCGATGGTCATTTTATAACGGTAGGTCTGGGTGCGGGCATACGAGTCGCGCAGGATATCCACCGCCAGGTTTTCATGCTCTTCCGTTTCCATATCAATCAGCGAACGGACATACTTGTTGATGACCTGCATTTCCATGGGATTGGCTTCGTAGTCGGCCTTGCTGCGTTCCATCAGCTTGGTCCGGTGCTCTTCGGAGCGGGCCAAATTGTCTTCTTCCATCAACTCCTTGGTCTGTTTGTGATCGCGGATGGAATCCTTGAAGCTCTGGGCATTTTCGTATTTGCCCAACATCAACGTTTGCGAGGCGGACAGGTCTTTGATCCGCGAAATCAAGCCCCCATCGAGCGGGTCCATCTGCTGGGCCCAATTCACGGCCTCGATGGCGTCTTTGTACAGCCGGGCGGCTTCGTATATGTCAGCCATTTCCAGATAAATTTCTTTTTTGGGTTTGGGGCTGGTGCGGTTGGCCTGAATCAGCACGGGCCCGAACCAGGCAATTACGTCGAGATAACCCGCTACTTGTGCGGCGCGGACAAATTTGACCATTTCGGTAATATTGCCGGGGTCCTTGGTGAGAATCCCCTCAATATTGAGCATATTTTCTTTGGGGGTTTTACCCTTGAAATGGCCCTTGGGGCCAAAAAAACCACCGGCAGGCTTCCCCCCTTTGAGTTTGCGGCGCAGGGCCACATCGCGCAGGGCCTCGTGACCGGGGATATTCTGGGGCTCGCGTAGCAAGCCATCCAAGAACAGATCAATGGCATAATCGTAGTTTTCGCTCTGGGCCACGGTACGGGCGCGGTCAAAAAAGGCCTTGCCTTTGCCGGGACCTTCAATGGAATCGAGCTTCTCGTCCGCCATAGGTTGTACTCACTACTTGATTTGTGCAGATCAACCGGCAACGATGCGACAACAACTCACATCCGGGCATTCTGGCCCATGCATGATGCGCGGTGGCCTGCTCAACCTGAAAGGATACCCTAACCCCCCGCCAGCAGCAAGTTTTAGGGGTATGGAATGGCAAAAATACGCCCGTTTGAATCAATTAACCGGTTCTTATGCCCATATATGGTGTTGCTGTACTACACCCACACAGACCTGTGGGAACATCCATGTGCATGTATGAATTCAGGATACGGTTTATCTTGTTGCGTAACCCCATCCGTAACTTGCCGAAGGGCGTATTTGGCATTAGTATGCGGGCTGGCTTCTTTTTCCCGGAAAGGTATGACATGACCCAGATTGCAGCCCAAATGTACACCCTGCGTGACTATTGTAAGACCCCCGCCGACATTGCCACAACGTTGGCCAAGGTGAAAAAGATCGGCTTTGATGCCATCCAAATCTCCGGTTTTGGCCCCTGCGATCCCAAGGAAGTGGCCAAAATACTGGCTGATACCGGCCTGATCTGTTGTGCCACCCACACCGGCTTTGAACGCATGCAGAAAGAACCGCAGGCTGTGATTGACGAACACAAGCTCTGGGACTGTAAACATACCGCGCCGGGCCTGCTGCCGAACAGCTACCGCGAACTGGGTGCCAATGGATACGTCCAATTTGCCAAAGACGCCGAAGCCGTGGCGGAAATATTTGCCGCATCGGGTATTACCCTATCCTATCACAACCACAACTGGGAATTCGAAAAGTTCTCCGGCCGGGTGGCACAGGCCATCCTGCTGGAAGAATCCAAGAAACTCTGTTTTGAAATTGACACCTATTGGGTTCAGGTCGGCGGCGGTGACCCGGCGGCGTGGATTGCCAAGTGCGGCGGGCGCATTCCGCTGCTGCACTGTAAGGATATGACCCACCGTAAGGACAAGTACATCATGGCCGAAGTGGGCGAAGGCAACCTGAACTGGCCGGCAATTATTGCCGCCGCCAAGACCGCCGGGGTGCAGTGGTACATCATCGAGCAGGATACCTGCGAGACCGACCCGTTTGACTGCCTGGCGACCAGCCTGAAGAACCTCAAAGGCATGGGATTGGCCTAATTTTGGCCTGAAACGCGGAAAAAACCGGCGAACCGGCTATTATCAATAGTCGGTTCGCTTTTTTATTGAGGTAGTTATGGCCGCTGATCCCACGATTGTGCTCATTCCCGGAGATGGTGTCGGTCCCGAGGTGGCCCATGCGGCCCAGCAGGTGCTGAATGCAGCAGCCCCGTATTTGAAATGGATTGAGGCTCCCGCCGGGGTGGGGGCGATTGCCACGCACGGCAGCACGCTGCCGGATGCCACCATTGAACTGCTGGAGCATTACAAGGTCGGGCTGAAAGGCCCGGTGGGTACGCCCATTGGCGAAGGGTTCCGTTCGGTCAATGTGACGCTGCGGAAAAAGCTGGACCTGTATGCTGCGATCCGGCCGGTGCGCAGCTTGGCCCAGGTGAAGACCCGCTACGAGAATGTGGACATCGTCATCTTCCGCGAAAATACCGAAGGCCTGTATTCAGGCATCGAAAATGAAGTGGCACCGGGTGTGGTGATGTCCATGAAGGTGGCTACGGAAAAAGCCTGCCTGCGGATCGCCCGGTCGGCGTTCCGTTATGCCAACCGGCGCAAGCGCCGCAAGGTGACGGTATTCCACAAAGCCAACATCATGAAGATCACCGACGGACTGTTCCTGCGCTGTGCCCGGCAGGTCTGGGAAGAGGAATATCCCAATCTCGAATACGAGGAAATGATTATTGACAACGGCTGTATGCAGTTGGTCAAAGACCCGACGCGCTTTGATGTGTTGCTGATGGAAAATCTGTACGGGGATGTGGTGTCGGATTTATGCGCCGGGCTGGTGGGTGGACTGGGTGTGGTACCGGGGGCGAATATCGGCGAACAGTGTGCGGTGTTTGAAGCGGTCCATGGCACCGCCCCGGATATCGCGGGCAAGAATCTGGTTAACCCGCTGGCGTGCATCATGTCGGGGGTGATGATGCTGAATCATCTGTTCGATACCCGCCACGAGGCGCGGTATCACGAGGCCGCGGATAAGATCAAGGCGGCGTACAACGCAGTTTTGGCCGATGGCAGCAAGCTGACCCGCGATCTGGGTGGTAGCGCCAACACCAGCGATTTCACCGCGGCGCTGATCGCCCATATCGAGAAATCCGGCTAAGAGCGTTTAATCCTGCACCGTGATGGCGCGAAGGAATTCGGTCGAGGGATTTTTGTTGTCCGGCACCAGCATGGCCCGGATGCCTTCCTGCCGCATACGAATCGCCGCGAGGTAGGGTAAAAATTCTGCACGATCAAAATTGGGCTGGCCGGGGATTTCCGGGAAGGCAATGTCAAGGAACTTGGCGTATTCCTGCGCGGCGGTGTCGTACAACGTGATGGCCTGCGCCAGCGGTTGCGCCAGCGCGGGGGTTAGTTTGCGCTGGTTGTTGTGCCATGCCCACAGGCCTTCGGCCAGCACTTTGTCGGCCCGGCCCAGCGCCTGGAGATACGCGGTTTCCTGGATATGTTTGGTGTGGGTGTAGATGTTCTCGGGATAACGCTTCAAATGCAGGGCAAATTGGTCCATGGCCATGGGGGCGATTTTTTCGATGTTGTCGAAACAGTCACGCAGCTCGCGCATCCGTTCATCCATCTGGGTCGCCGTCAGGGTGCGGCCATCAGGCCGAACCTGATACATCACCCGCAGCAGGTCATTGGCGTAGTAGACGTCATCGCGGCACCACAGTCGCAGGGACATGGCTGGATCGGCATCCACCACGCGCATGCCCATAGTGGTGGGCCGGCCTGCTTCGAGGGTACGTTGATAGGCCCGATAGGCGTAATAATAAACACTCACTCCATAACGCCGGCGCAGGGGTTCTTTCTGGTTGGGCAGCAGATCGCTGATTTCGATCCCATGACCGAGTGGAATTGCTTCGGCATCATCGCGGAGCAACCGGGTTTTGAATTCGGGCCGCAGGATGATCGTGCCGACCTGCCGGGTGATGTCCTGAGCCATATCGCGCGGAGCCCCGGGAGTCACTTCCCGCTGGGTTACAAATTGGTTGGCCTGGTCGTAACGCCAGCGGGAACGATAGGCCACCCGCTCGAAGCTACCGCCCAATTTAAGGAAATACAGGTGCCCCTGTTCCAGACGCAGGTCGGGGTTAAGCGGGCTGTACTGTTCACCGGTGTAGAGGTGATCCAGCCCCCCGACGACCCAGCGATACTTTTCGTCCACCGATTGCCACTGGGCCGACAGGTTGTAGGCCTGGTTCCAGGCATTGAAAATATAGACCGTGGCGAAGTAGGGCTGGAGTTTGCCCACCATGGTGTAGTGGGTTTGCAATTCGACCCATTTGCGTTCGTGTTTCAGATTTTCCGCGCGAATCCACAGCACCATGGCCAAGAGGCCACGCATCCCGCCCAGCGTGAGGCGGGGAAACTCGACCGCCAGCGTGCGTAATTCTCGATCGGTCGGCGGGACAATGGTGGCTCGCTGGGCACAGAGCCAGGGCTGCATGAAGATGGTCACCAGCAACATCACCAGTGCCAGGGCAAAGCCCACAAGCCGGTCCCGGCCGGCTTTGCCAAACGACTTTTTCTCACGGTTCGCCTGACTCATGCCACCTCCTGATCGCGCAACATCAGATATCCCAGCGCCAACAACGGCAGCGCATACACCACCGCCAGCAGTAGCATGGTACCGAGGTCAAACCAGGGCAACGCCCGTAATTGGGTCAGGGCGGTCATACCGTCGAAGCGGGCGAAATTCGGCAATATTTGCGCCGCCGTGACCACACTGCGCACGGAAACATCCGACAAGCCACTGGCCGCGTCATACCACCAAACCCCCTGCAGGGCTTTGGCGTCGGCGTTGCTCATAATCGAAAAACTCGGCCCGTTGACCATCTCTTCCAGCAGGCCCAGCGAACTGCCGAGGGTGTAAATCAACAGCGTGGTCAAACCCGCCACGGCCCAGCCCATACGGCTGGAGCAGACCACCGCGACCAGCGCCAGCAACGTGGCTTCCAGCCACATCACCATCTGGCTCTTGGCCAGATTGGCAATGAACCAGCCACTGGGCTGCTGAATCCGCAGGGAACGCTGATCAAACCCGATCCCATGATCGGGGGTGAGACAGCGGATATCCACCAGCAACTCCCCGGTATCCAGCAGGGCGGCGGGGAGTTTGATTTCGAGCGGAGATTTTTCCGTCACCACCAATGGCATTGTGACGATATTCTTTTCATCCAGCCGGCGGATGGAATCCGGCTGGGTATTGGCGGCCGCGCCGCCGGGCTGGGTACCGGCGCCGTTGGTATCGCTCCACAGCGGTGAATAGGCCATGAGCATGGCCCGCGTGGATTGGGACTGGGCCCGATACCGATCCACATCCACTTCCAGCGTCAGGGTGAATTTATCATCGGCATCCACCTGCACCTGACGGCGCTCCACATTGCTGAAACGATACGATGCCACTTCCAGCAAATTCAGCGGGGTGGGTTCGGCGGGGCAATAAATATATTGGCGGTCGCGTTTTTCGGTGCCCAATAATTGCGGTGAGAACAGGGGCGTATCAAATTCATTTTTCGAGCGGGTACGATTCGGATCCGCCCCGATCAGCACCACGTTGGCCGCTTCCCGAGCGGTGCTGGCCTCAATGCCCAAAAACACATTGTTGGTTGGACAGGTCACGGTGATTTCCACCGGGCCGGGATCATATTCGGGATTGATACAGAAAAACTTCAGCAATTCGGGCGTCCAGGTGGCCGTCCAGGCTTCATTCAACCGGAGAGTTTTCTCCTCGCGCGTGCGGGAATCGTTGATCAGCGTGATCACCACATTGATTTCCGGGGGATTCAGCAGACCGCCCGTGGGCGTGGTCACCATGCCGTTGAAATGGAACGCCAGAATGGGACGAATCCCCACGACGGCCGTCAGTGAGGTAAACCGATAAATCGCCTTTTGTCCCGAAGCCCCCTTCAGCCAACGCTGGGGCGGATTGCGGGTGTAGTCCACCATCCCGGCCACCTGCACACCGCCGGGAGCGACAATATAATTTTCTGCCCGCAGCGCACCGCGCTGGGCGAGGGTCAACAGACTTTCATCCGGAGGGTCGGTACGGGCTGCACGGTCATAATCTATCCGCTGTAATTCATGAATCGCCTGAGCCTCGCTGCGGACCATGCGATCCGTGACCAGCGCCACCGCCAGACTGATCCCCCCCATCACCAACAGCAATGAGCCCAGCATCACGCTCAGACCCACGACTTTGCCCAGCAGCAATTCCAGCCGCGAGATCGGCTTGGACACCGTGGTCATCAGTGTGCGGCGCTCACGTTCCCGGGCCAACGACATGCAGCCCAAAATCCCCGCGACCATCAACACCGTGAATTCCTGACTGCGCAACAGCATTTGCAGCACCAGGCTCATGCGTTCGATGGGCCGGTAGGGCTGCACAGTCAGACACAAAATCAGGGATAACACCAACCACAACGGCACCAGCAACCAGATACGCATGGACCACGCTTCGAGGCAGGTCACCCACCCCACCGCCCAGACCCGCGGCCAGCCGGAACCCAATTTGCCCTTGCCCCAAATCAGCAGTACCAAATCGCGGTGGGCCCGCAGCAAGGTCAGGGCCAGCAGCCCCAACACCAGTGCCACCATCACCCATAGGCCCAGCGCCATGGCCAGAATATTCGTCGGCATTGCCATCATGTGCCGCTGCGCTCCTGAGCGCGTTTATCGAGCACCAGCCGTTTGAAGACATCTTCCAGCCGGCTGCGCTGGCGCCCCAGCACCAGATCCGTGGCGCCGCCCTGTGTAGCCAAAGCATGTAATTGTTGCTGCAATTCAGGACTCACCTGCCGGGCTTCCAGCCGGAACACGTCCTGCACTTCCAGCAATTCATCCACCCGGCCCAGCACTTCCAACTGGCCGCGATACAGAATGCCCACACGGTCGCAGACGTCTTCGACATCGGCGAGTTGGTGGCTCGACAGCAATACGGTCTTACCCTGTGCCTTGAGGTGCAGGATGAGCTGTTTCATTTCCAGTGTCCCCAGTGGGTCCAGCCCGGAAGTCGGTTCATCCAGTATCACCACATCGGGATTGTTGATCAGTGCCTGCGCCAAACCCACGCGCCGGGCCTGGCCTTTGGAATAGGTACCCAGCCGGCGTCCACGCACGGCGGGATCTAGCCCGACAAAATCGAGGTAATACTCGGTCACGCGTTTGCGTTCCACCCGGTTAAAACCAAAAATCCGGGCGTAGAAATCCAGTGTCTGCCGGGCATTGAGAAAACGATACAGATAAGTTTCTTCGGGCAGATAGCCCAACTGCCGGCGGGTTTGCTGGTCCCCCGCCGGGGCGCCCAGTACCGAAGCCTGCCCACTGGTGGGTTGAATCAGCCCGAGCAGCAGCTTGATGGTGGTGGTCTTGCCCGAGCCATTAGGCCCCAGCAAGCCAAAGACTTCACCGCGTTTGACCGTGATATTCAGATCACGCAACGACCACACCGACTGGCTCTTGAAAAAGCCGGGGTAGATTTTGTTGAGTTGCTGCGTCTGAATCGCGGCATCATTATTGTTGCTATCACTCATGACCGTAATTCCATCAGGGAGTTGTTCCCGCCGGGGTGTCCGACGGAAGATTGCCGGGTTGGGCCAGCGACTTGGGCGGAGGCGGAGGCAGGAACAGCGTCAATTTTTGCCCCTGCCGCACATAATACACCCGGGTCAACGAATCAAACATCATCCGCGACGCCTCGGTGCTCAGATTCAAACGCGTGAGCACGGGATCGCGCTGATATTCGGTCCACAGACTCAGGAACCGCGACTTTTCCCCCTCGGCGGCCCGCAGCACCTCATCGGCATACGCCTGCGCCTGGGTAATCTGAGCAGCGGCTTCCGCCGCGGCACTGGATTGACGTTGCTTGCGGTACGTTTCGGCCTGACTGGAGAGAATCTGCTGCTGATTGCGGGCCACCAGCACGGCATCAAAGGCGGCCTGGACTAATTGTGGCGGTTTCAAATCCCCCACATCCACGCGCTCGACGGCCAAGCCCAAACTCGTGCCCGGCTGCGCATCCATACCAGCCAATTCTGCCCGGGCGGCGGCCAGTAATTCATCAGCCAACGGGGTCATGGGCTGGGTGGTGATATCCAAACCCAGCAAACGACTCACGTGCCGCTGGGCCATGTGACGGACCAAGACCTGCTCGAAGACTTTGCGGAACATCTGATCGCGTTTGGTCTTGTCCTGTTCCACCCGCGCGGTGGCCTGCAGATAGGCTTCGGGATCGGAAATCTTATACGTGACCGTCGCCCGCAGATGCAGGGCATTACGGTCCGCGGTGATAACATACGGGTCCAGCGCGGCATCCACCAGATTGGGGGCGATGCCCCGCCGCAACAGTTCTTTCTTGAGTTCTTCCAGGTCCTTTTCCGCTGTCAGGAACGTGGCCACATCCAACGTCGAGGTCACCTGCGTGGGAATCCGGTACACCCGTTCGATCGGCCAGGGCCAGGCATAATGCAGCCCCTTGTCCACCTGCAACGCACGGCCGGTGGCATCTTGCTGATACTGGCCGAAGCGTTCGACAATCGCCACTTCGCCCACTTCCACGCGATAGATACCCGACAGCACCCACACCAGCAACGCCAATAGGCCCATGCCCACCAGAATCCGGTGGCCCATAATCCGGGCGGCGGTGGGGTCCACACTGCCTTCGGACACGTCCGCTTCTGCTTGGGTGATCTCGGCCGGGAGCTGGGTCATTATTTCCCTCCCGCAGGCTGGGTGGCGGGACTGTTCAGCAGCGGTGCCAACAGGGGATGATCCACATCAAGCACCAGATAACTGTTTTTCGTCAACCCGGCCCGCAGCACTTCCAGCGACTTGAAGAACCGGTAGAACTCACGGGCCTCGCGGGTTTGCTGCACTTCGGCCAGCAATTGCAGCGCCTTGGCATCGCCATTGGCGCGAATCTGCTGCGCCTCCGCCTGCGCGGCCGACAGCCGGGCGCGGGCCTCGCGATCCGCCTCGGAGCGAATCGTCTTGGAAATACTTTCGCCCTGACTTTGGAACGTCTGGGCCTGGATATTGCGTTCCGAGCTCATGCGTTTGTAGACCGATTCCGCCGCCGTGGGCGGAAAGCTGATCCGCGGGATGCCGACCTTGCGGACGCGCAAACCCAGGTCTTTCAAATCGCGATCCGCCGCCGTGGCGATTTGCTGTTCGAGCACACCGAGTTTGATTTTCGCGGCATCGGCATTGAACAGATCATCCATGCGATATTGCTGGATCATGCTCTTGGTCAGGGCGGCGACTTTTTCCGTGATGCGCCGCTGGGCGGTGCCATCATTGGCCTGTAAACGCTGGTAATAGAGTTTCGCGTTATCTACCTGCCACAGGGCAAAGGCCTGAATATTCAGCGGTTCGCCGCCGGCATTCACTGGTTCCAGCGCGGTTTCGGCCAATTGCATGCGCGTATCAATCCGCACCAGCCGGTCGGTGGGCAGGCACACATGCCAGTTATAGGCCAGCGCCGTGGGAGCTTCGACCAGACTGCCGAAGCGGTCCACCACCACCTCTTCATAGGGCCGGCGGATGTACGTGCACAGCAGACACGTCATCACCACCAGCAGGATTCCCGCGAGGGCATATAAGATTGTTTTACGCATAAAACCTTCCATTTCCAGTTACGGACGCGGCGCCGCCATCGGCTGGCCGGGGATAAAACTGCCATCTTTTTCGAGCTGCCACACATCGGGCGGGGTCACGCCCCGGCCCAGAATCAGTTTGTTCACATCGGGCAACATTTGCTCCATGATCGGTGTGCTCATGCGATACCGCGCCAGTTCCGGATCGCGGGCAAAAGCGCGGCTCAGGGCCACAATCCGCTGGGCTTCGCCCTGGGCGACATTCAGCCGCGTAGTGGCATACGTCTGGGCATCCGCCATGAGACTGGCCACATCGCCGGTGGTGCGATTGAGCTTGCCGATGGCTTCGGCGCGGGCATCGTTGATCACTTCGTCCATCTTTTCCCGTTTGATCACCACATCGGCAAACGCGTGGGCTGGGCCTAATTCGGTGCCGTTGGCCAGTTCACGCGGCATGAACCCGATCGGCGGATAAACGTCCCGTAGAATCACCTGATCAATCTGCACGCCGACATCCAAAGCATCCAAGCGCTCCTGTAGTTTCGTGCGCAGGGTGGTGACCACCTCCGAGCGTTCGCGCCCGAGCAAATCCTGCAACGTCAACTCCGCCAGGGCCCGCATCAGCGCTGTGCGCGTGATCCGCTGCACCACGGCTTCGGCGGTGGGCCGCACATACGCGGCCGCGCCCGGCCGGGCGGCTTCGACAAATTCACGCGTGGTCAGATGGCGATAATACGCCCCCGGATCACGCACCTGCCAGAGCACCCGCGCCCGCACGCCCAGCAATTGCGGCGCTGCGCCGCCGGTCCGTGGTTCGCGGTCGCCGGTGGCATATTCTTCTTCTGGTGCCAGCGCGCGGGCCGTCCAGAACGCATCCTGAATCCGATTCAGCCGGTCTTTGTCCTGCGCGAAGTCGCGGCCCAAAGTCTCCTCACGCACGCGCGTGACGGGAATACGGACCAGCGTATCAATCGGCCACGGCAGCGTGAAATGCAGCCCCGCGACCAGCGGCTCAGAGATTTCCTGTTCCGTGGCAGAACCCAGCCGTTCGCGAATGGCCACCTCGCCGGTGGGCACCACATGCACACACGTCAGCAGCAGCGCCACCACCGCCCCGGCCACCAATACCCGCGGCATCAGCCGGGCAATCACGCCATCGTCATCACCCTGACCGGCCAGGCCCACGCTATGCACCAAAACCATCCGCAGCCCCGCCAGCCAGGTGCTGGTAATCATCGGGAACAGCGGGGTAACATCGAGATCAATGGGCTCCTGATCGCTTTCTTCCACCACGGTGTAATCGCGGATGGCGCCCACGATCAATTCCAACCCCTGCAGGAATAGCAGCGTCAGCGCCACCACCCCGGCCAGTTCGCCCACGTAATTAAATTTCAACCACCCCATGACCAGCGCCGTACCCAGCAGCACCATCCCCAGCCAGTTGTACGACAGCACACTGCGGGCGGCCTCGCCAAAGAATTCCGTCTGCCGACGGATGCGGGCGTAATAATGCAAACCGACATACAACCCCGCGGTGCCCACGGCCAGCACCACCGACAACTCATCCAACGGCGTGCCGGAAATGGGCAGTTCTTTGCCCGCTTCGACATTGGCAAAGGCGCTCCATACCACCCACGCGCCGACCAACGCCAGCAACAAAGTAAAGCCCGCATTCAGCAGGGCCACCACGCGCTGGAAACTGATTTCCATCGCTGCGGTGGTGGTGCCCGGTTCGGCCACCACGGCCGGCGGGGCGCTATCGGCGGCATAGCTCATGCGGAAACCCGCAGCGGGGATCATACCCACACCTGCGGCCTGCGGGCCGTCGTGCGGGGCCTCGGTCTGGGCGTAATCCTGTTGTTGACTGGACGTGCGCAGGCCCCACCACGCGATGCCCAACTGGGCACACTGGGCCAGCGCCACCACCATGCCCACCCAGAAGCCCGTGGCCTGATAGCGCAGACCGCCGATCAACATGGTGCCGGCAATGGCCCCCATCAGGACGAAGCAGAGCAAGGTTATCCACTGGGCGCGTTTCACAGACGGCAATCCTTATATAGTGCTGGCCGGGGGGACGACAATGGGTTGTTCCCGCACCACCGGACTCAGGTTCCGCGACCGGCCGGGCGTGCCGGCCAGACGGATCGAGTTGACCACAATCACCACCACCCCCACCACATGGATGAGCGCCGCGGCCACCGGGCCGATCAGGCCAAAAGCGGCGCCGACGGCTTCGATCACGGCAAAGCCGATGGCGAGGGCCAAATTCTGGAAAATGGCCGAGCGCGTCTGCCGGGCCAGATAAATCAGCAGCGGGACGCGGGTGAGATCATCTTTGAGCAGGATGGCATCGGCGGCGGAAATCGCCACATCCGTGCCGCGCACGCCCATGGCAATGCCCACACTGGCGGCCGCCAGCGACGGGGCATCGTTGATGCCATCGCCCACCATTGCCACGCCGCGGTTGCCGCGCTGCAGTTGGCGGACGATGTCCACCTTCTGGCCGGGCAGCAATTCGGAATAAATATCATCACAGCCCACGGCCC
>JBAXGE010000038.1:0-16432 GCA_037139555.1 Phycisphaerae bacterium | reverse complement strand
GCTGGCCGACAGGATCACCAAAGTAGACAACCACATCAGCCCCGGCAGATGCGGCGCGCCATCGGGCACCCACTGCTCGGAACGGACGCGTACGATCAGATACGCCATCAGACTGGCGGCAAACAGCATCCCCAGCGAAGCCAGAAATAGACTCATGGCCAAAGTACCGGCCGCCAGGCGCGGAGGCGGGGTGAGGGTCGGATCCAATGGTAATTTTTCCGACATGGGCCACCTGTATGTAAAACCAGCCCTTACGGCTGCGCGGGGGCTTTGATCAGACCTTCGGGCGTCTTGTAGGGATCAATTGAGGGCTGATACGCCGCCGAATCCACCATCGCCAAGGTGATAAAGATTACCACAAACACGAGGCAACCGACAAATACGACCATATTGAACGGACGATCGTACAGCAAATGCATAAAGAACAGGACCACCAGGATACCCTTGATGCCGGCAATCACCATCGCGACCACCAAATTGACGGTCGGGCCAAAATCAACTTTGGTCACGCCCACGGTAATCCAGGTCAGAGCGACCAGGGCCAGAAAAATCCCGATCAACATCCGTTTGGACATGACGTGGGCCAGGCCGTGGGAATCTGCATTTTGCGTTGCCATAATGCGTCTCGTCTAGCGTTAGTGAATCAAATACAACAGGGGGAACAGGAAAATCCACACCAAATCCACGATGTGCCAATATAGCCCCACGCTGTCCACGGGGGCGAAATACTGGGCGGAAAATTCCCCGCGGGCGCCGCGGATCAGGATCCAGGTAATCAGGCCCATGCCCACCAGCACGTGGACGCCGTGCAGGCCGGTCATCACAAAATATATGCTGAAAAACAGTCCGGCGAGTCGGGGCGATTCCCCCATTTTGGCCGCATGGCCCTGCGTCATTTCGTGCTTCTCGGTCCAGGTTTCGACCACGCCGGTGGGACCAACATGCAAATCTTTGGCGGGTTCTTTGATTACCAGAGTTTCGACAATCCGGCCTTCGGCATCACGCTGGGTGGTGGCGGAAGCCGCAGCCACAACAGGAACAGCAGCCGGGGTCGTGGCGGCTTGGGTATGCGCCGTTTCATGGCCCTCGTGGGTATCGTGATGCTGTGGGTCATAGCGACTGACCCAGAGCAGTCCCTCATGCCATTTGTGGCGGTATTCGATGGACTTGATGCCCAGAAAGGCAAAAGCGCACAAGAGCGTCAGGCTGAGGGTGATGACCAGAGTTCTGCGATCCCCCATCTGACTAGCCCGTACGGCCCAAGCCATGGTCAAACTGCTGAACAGCAGCACGATGGTATTGATCGCCCCAAGATTCACATCCAGAAATTTATGGGCATAGATAAAAACTTCCGGGTGCGCAGCGCGATACACGGCATACCAGCAGAACAACGCGGAGAACAAGAGGATTTCGGTGGTTAAAAACAGCCACATCCCCAGCTTGCCCGCATTGTACTGCTGCTGGGGGTTATCGAAATGGTGGGCCAGATGGGCGGGATGCTCATGGCCGGGCTTCGTGGATTCCGTATCACTCATAATTCAGTTCCATGCGGGAATTAATGCGGCACTGCCGCGGGACCAGCCGGGGTATCCGTGGGCTTGTTCACATAGCCACCAATTGCCGGATCGTAGACGAGGTTATCCGTGTTATACGGTTCATCCACCGTGGGGGCGACCGCAAAGTTATCATGCGGCGGCGGTGAGGTGGTCTGCCATTCCAAAGTGCCCGAGCCCCACGGATTGGCCGGGGCCTTACGACCGCGGAACAGCGAATGGAGCAGATACACGGCGATCAGAATGAACGCGACCAACTGGATATAGGCCCCCACCGTCGAGGCGGCATGGTAGGGCCAGTATTCCGGCTCGTAGCGTGCCCAACGCCGGGGCATACCGTGCGAGCCCATAACGAACTGCGGGAAGAACGTGAGGTTGAAACCGATAAAGACCAGCAGACAGCCCAGCCGGCCCAAGCCCTGATGGTACATACGGCCAGTGATCTTGGGCCACCAATGATGCAGCCCCGCGAGGAAGCCGATCATGGTGCCGCCGAACATCACATAGTGGAAATGGGCCACTACGAAATAGGTGTCATGCAACTGCACGTTGGTGGCCAACGAACCAAGGAAAATCCCGGTCAGGCCACCGATGGCGAACAGGAACAGGAAGGCCAGGGCGTAGCACATCGGGGTTTTCAGATCAATCGAACCCTTGTACATGGTCGCCAGCCAATTCCAGACTTTGATGGCCGAGGGAATTGCCACGAGCATGGTCATGAAGCTGAAAATCGTGCCCAGCAGCGTGGATTGGCCATTGGGGAACATGTGGTGGCCCCAGACCAAAAAGCCGATGATGGCGATGGCAATCGAGCTCAGGGCGACAAACCGGTAGCCGAATACCGGCTTGCGGCTGTAGGTGGAAATCACTTCACTGATAATGCCCATAGCAGGCAGAATCATGATATACACCGCCGGGTGGCTGTAGAACCAGAAGAAGTGCTGGAACAGCACGGGGTCCCCTCCGTAGGCGGAATTGAAGATACCGATCTTCATCATCTTTTCCACGGCCAGCAGGACCAGCGTGATGCCCAGTACCGGGGTGGCGAGAATCTGAATGATCGAAGTGGCATACAAGGCCCAGAGCATCAGGGGCATTTTGAACCAGGTCATGCCCGGCGGACGCAGGGCATGAATGGTCACGATGAAGTTAATCCCGGTCAGAATCGAACTGAAGCCCAGAATAAACGCGCCCAGTACCATCAATTCCACGGCGGTATCAGTGCGCACGGAGTATGGGGCATAAAAGGTCCAGCCGGTATCCACCGCGCCGAAGATAATCGAGACCACAATCACGACCGCACCAATAACATACAGGTGATAGCTGAGCAGGTTGAGTTTGGGGAAGGCGACATCTTTGGCGCCGATCATCAGCGGCAGGATGAAATTACCCAGCGCGCCGGGAATCCCGGGTATCAAAACCAGAAAGATCATGACCGCACCGTGCAGCGTGAACATCTGGTTGTACAGTTTGAACTGCAACTGTGTGGTCCAGATCACGCCTTCGGGGGTGGATAATTGGGTGCGGATAATCAGCGCGAACACCCCGCCCAGCAGGAAGGATGCGATCACCGAGATCAGATACATGACACCGATCCGCTTATGGTCCAGCGTGAACAGCCAGGACATGATGCCACTACCATGGGTCAGGTAGTTGTCTTCACGTACCAAGTCCGGCGTCAGACTTGGTGGGGTGTGATTCGTGGTTACGGCGGTCATGATCTATTACCTCGTTGGCAAGCAAGCAAATTCCAAACGTTAATATCCGTCCGCATCACGGCACCGTGGGTGCGGTAGCAGGACGAATGGCCGGGGCACTGGTGGTTGTCGTGGCCACCATAAAGGCCGGATTACGCAGGGCGTCGCTCTTCATATAGGCGATCAGCGACTTACGTAGCCGGTCTTTGTATTCCGAGCCGGACAACTGGCCATCAAAACTCGCCATCACACCCTGAAAACCTTTGACAATCTTGGCGTTGGGCTTGAGGATGGATTCCGACAGGTAGGCATCCCACTCGGCCTCGGTATTGTTTTGGTCCAGCTTGGTACCATCGGTGAAGGCATGATCCGCCTTGCCGTACATCCCCTTCCAGGTGGGGCCTTGACTGGGGGTACCGTCCACCGAGTGGCATTGGAAGCAGCCGTATTTACGATAAAGCAGTTGTCCAACTTCGGCTTCACCCAGCGCCCGCTTGGTGGCCGAGTCCACAAAGATATTCTTCATCGCCGCCAACTTGGCCGAGTAATCCCCGGCGTCTACAACAATCACTTTGGCTTTCATCTGTGAGTGGCCATTGCCGCAATACTGCGTGCAGAAGAGATGATATTCCCCGAGTTTGTTGGCCTCGAACCAGACCATGGTCTGCCGGTTGGGCACGAGATTTTTGTGGACCCGGAACGCGGGAATATACAGCCCGTGCAAGACATCTTTGGACGTCAGCAGCAAACGGACCGGACGATTGATCGGTACCACCAGATCGGGGCCCTCTGCCCCATCGGGATAGGTGAAGTTGTAACCCCACATAAAAGCGGTGACCTGAATATCAATCGTATTGGAGGGGGGACGGTCTTTGTTGAGGTAGTCTTTGAAGCCCATCCAGAAAATGGCCACCACGATAATCAGCGGGATGCCGGTCCAGGTGACTTCCAACCAGGTATTGTGCGTCACGGCGCTGGTGGCCCGCTGATCAGATTGGCGCCGCCGGTAACGCACGATAAACACCAGCATCAGCCCCACGATCACGGCGAAGAAGAAAAACGAGATCGCCAGGGTGAAGTAAAACACTCCGTCGGATTCCTGGGCAAAATTGGACGCCTGATTGGGCAACCAAAAGGATTGCGCCAGAGTCGTGATACCGTTGTTGCTCATGTCTGCTTCCATCTTCTACTCAATCGGGTCCAAATGTAACCCGGCGACCTTAAGCCACCGGACCAGTGCGTAAAGCTTTGCTCTTCTTATATTCGCGGTACCAGAACCGCCCCAGCCAAACCGCCACCACGGCGAACACCACCAACATACTGATCTGCATCACGGCCCAGACCCGCCAGTTGTACATGCCGGTGGCATGATTAAATTCCCGCAAGCCACAGTTCAGGAAGAACCGTTCCAACGGTGAGCCGACTTTGCCTTCACCAGCCAGCAGCAGCGAATCACGCACCACATTGGCTTCGTATTCCACGCCGTAGGCGAGTCGGGATACCACACCTTTTTCCGTGACAAAATAGATCCCCGCCTGATGCAGATATTCATTATTGGCGGGGTTATAGCGATAACCAAAGCCCAGCACATCGCAAACCTGATTGATCTGGGCTTCTTTGCCGGTCAGGAAATGCCAGTATTTGTCAGCGCCGGAGATGGCGTATTCCTTCAGATAGTTGGCCTTTTTACGCAGGGCAAGTGGGGACTTTTCGCGTTCCACAAAACTGATCGTCACCACTTCGTAGTCTTTGCCCATCTCAAGTTTCTGCGCCTTCAGGGCCGTTGCCATACCATTAAGTATCATGTTACACAGTTGCGGGCATTCGTAATAGACCATGGCCACAACCACGGGGCGACCCTTGCCAAAGAAATCGCCCAGCCGGACGGATTGCCCGGTCTCATCATAAAACATGGCATCCAGCGGAAGTTGCGCCCCCAGATTTTCTTTGATTTCCGCCCCCAGTACCCCCGGGGTCAAGTCCGGCACGGTTTGGGTGACCGGGTCAATCGTCCCGGCATCATTCACTTTGGCGGACATATTAAATCCCTGCGCATGAACCGATGCCGTAGTCACCAGACCGAAGGTCAGGCACAGACAGGCCAGTAGGCGTGGGATTAGTTTCAACTGCATGGCATCCTCATTATTCTCGGGCAAACAGGTCTCTTGCGCCATTGTAGCGCGGCTATTCGCCTGCGGCGCCATCGCTGGCACTCTCGGCCGCATTATCTGCCGGGGCCAGGGTCGGATCATCGGTACCGTGTTCGCCCGCCGCCAAACTTTTTTCCGCATCCGCCGACTCAACCAGCGCGTCCACATCTTCCTGGGGCTGGTTGCCTTGGGCATTTTGATTGCCTAGCCAGGCCCAAATCATCATGCCCAGCAGTAGCAGCGCCACAACGGCCAACACTGCCACAATGGCCACTGCGATGAAAACTATACCGCCAGCGAACATAATTCCGTCTCTTCCTTAGCCCCAGGCCAATATCAGGGCTGACGCCCCTGTGTGCTGGCTACCGCTTGATAGCGTGCCACCACCAATTCTTTTGCCTTTTCGATGGGAATGCTAACCGTCTGTTGGGGCTCGTTAATCCAACGATACCCGTTAATCTGGTTATTTTGCTCCGCCAGCGTGGCCTGCAATTCCAGCGAGGGGGCCAATTTGCGTAATTCCTCGCCCCGGTCGGTGTTGTAGAACAGGGCCTGGATCGCCACCACAATCAGGAAAAATGCCACGGCCGTGAAGACCAGAATAATGGCCAGCATCTGCACATTCACATCTGTGCCGGCATCGCGGGCCGCGGTGGTATCATGGGCAGGGTCGTGGGCGGTGTCGTGTGCCATACCGTTTCCTTAGCAAGCTCAATAATTCTCGAAGGCCAGCGATTCACCCAGCCGCGGATCCTGCACCGGCCGCAGCGCGGCCCGTTTCAGCAGCAGCGCCAGGGTCGCCACAAACAACCCGCCCATACCCACCAGCAGGAGGCCCAATACCAGCATCGGGGTGGCCGTGAACGGCTCGGACAAGAGTTCGTAAATCTTGGGATTCGACAGGGCGTAAATATCGTCCGCTGATTTGGCAAAGCTGCTGACATATTTGCTGTCGGTCAACTCCAAAGCCTGCCCGATCCAATGCTGGGGAATCACGATCCAAAACAAGTCCACCAGACATACCAAAAGGGTCCATATAGCCCAGATGGTCAGCAACCCACGTTTGCGTTTGACCGCGCGGGAAATCATGCCCACAAACGGCACCACCAGATGCAGCACAACCAGCGCCAGTGACACCCAGCCCCACGGGCCCAGTTGCCGGGGGTAGTACCAGGCGGTTTCTTCCGGCAAGTTGGCGTACCAGATCAGCATGTACTGACTGAAGGCAATATAAGCCCAGAAAACCGTGAAGGCGAAGACCAGTTTACCCAGATCATGATAATGTTCCAGCGTGATCGAAGTCGTCAGGCGGCCGGTCTTTTGCAGCCAGACCGACAAGAGAATCAGTACACTGACCCCGGCCAGCACGCAGGTCGAGAAGTAATACACGCCCCACATGGTGCTGAACCAGTGCGGGTTGATGCTCATCAGAAAATCCACTGCGGCGAGGGTGACGGTAATGGCGTACAAAATCATGGCGATGGGTGACAGGCTTTGCATGCGCAGGGTGAGACTGTTGGCGCCGGTGTGATCCTGCCGGATGGACAAGCCACGGAAATAAAACGCAATGCCACACCAGACCACGAAATACACCGCCACGCGAATGCCAAAGAACGTGGGATTCAGATAGGCGGCCTTGCCCAGTAGAATCTTGTCTTCGGCTACGACATGGGTATGGGACCAGTGATACAAATGGTCGGTATGCGTCAAGACCGGAATCACAATCGGCAACGCCAACAAGGCCAGCAGCGGCAAGGTCGCACTGATCCCCTCGGCCAACCGTCGCACCACCACCGACCAACCCGCCCGGGTCAGATGCTGGATGAGGACAAAGAACAACGCCCCCAACGCAATCGCCAGATAGAAGCAGAAGCTCATCAGATAGGCATGGTAAAAATGCCCGCGTTGCGCTTCGGGCATATAGCCCAGCACAAACGCGCCGGCCAGACCGGCCACGCCGATGACCAGACCACCGGCCAAGAGCTTGGGCGCCAGCGTGTCCAGATGCAGCTTTTCGTCCAACTTCGGTTGTGTCGTTGCATGTCCCATAATGCGCTTATCTCAAATAAAAAACGTTGCGACTCAGGGCTTGGCCGGGGCGGTCGTCGGGGCCACCATCCGGCCCAGATCCCGCATCGCCTCGGACTTCAGACCCGCCGGGTCGGTGCCCAAATTATAATTTTGACTGGTTTCCAAAGCCCGTACATAGGCGACAATCGCCCAGCGGTCCAGCACATTGACCTGACGGCCATACGCGGCCATCGAGCGAGCGCCGTTGGTAATGGTGTTGTAGATACTGCCATCCGGCCGCTTGCGGATTTCGTCGGTGTGGTAACTGGTGGGGGCATTCCAGAGCATGGCCTGCGTGGAGCCGGATTCTTTCAACTGCACGGCCCGACGGGCCACCGGGCCGTCGCCATAGCCACTGCCGCCATGACAGGGCAGACAATAGATGTTATAGCGTTCCTGCCCGCGTTTCAGCAGATCGGGCGTGACGGCAATCGGAATATCCTTCACCCATTGATACACGCCCTGCGTGTCTTTGACCTGACCATACATAATGCGGTCATACTGCGCGGGATCGGTCATCACCATGGGGGTATTGTCCGAATTCAGCACCCGGGGATTGTCGGCATCGTTGAGGTATTCGGGTTTCAGAATCATGTCTTCCTTGGCCAGCGTACCGTCAATGCGCGGGCGGGCGATCCGGCCATCGGCGAAGATCGTGCTTTCACGCTGGGGGCGGAATTTCGGCTGCTTGTCCATATCCAGCACCAGATGCGGCGCCGTCTCGTCGGCACGCAGCGCACGACTGCGGGCAATGAGTGCAAACGGTAACGCCGTCGCACACACCACCAAGGCCAAAAGTACCCAAATCTGAGGCTTCATAAACGCATCCCAAGCAATACTCAATAATTATTCGTCCAGGACATCTTCCACCGTTTTGGCACCCGCCGACTGCAATAAAGCAAAGGTTTTCTGGGCGTCAAAATGAGGGTCATTCGCTTCAATGGCAATAAAAAATGTGTCATCCGTGGCTGCCTTGAAGGCATTACGACTGAACACCGGATGGTGCCAACGCGGCAATTTACAAAACGCCCACAGACCGAAAAAGGTCGTCAACGCAGCAAACAAGACCGTCACTTCAAAAGCCACGGGGATATTGGCCGGCAGCGACCAGAAGGGCTTACCGCTGAAGATCATCGGATACGGATCCAGCGCCCCACCGTCGGTGGTGATTTGCGGGGTATTCAGGAACCACTGGCCAAATACCGCCGCAATCGTACCGGTCATGCCCGCACCAAAGACCAGCACCGGCAGGCGCGTGGGCTTGATACCCATCGCTTTATCCAGACCATGCACCGGGAAGGGCGTATGGCAATCCCAACGGGTGTAACCCGCATCGCGCACCTGCGCGGCGGCGTGCAATATGCCACTGACATCCGAGAATTGTGCCAGCACGCCGTACACGGTGGGCGGCGCGGGGGGCGATGATGGTTCTACCGGGGCGTGCATAACGCTACATCCATCCTTTAATGATGCGAATCATGACCGTGCGCCTGGGGCAGGGTCGCTTTCACTTCGGCCATGGCCACCATGGGCAGATACCGACAAAACAGCATGAACATAAAGAAGAACAAGCCAAAGCTGCCAATGAAAGTCAGGATTTCCACCAGCGTGGGGGTATAACTGCCCCAACTGCTGGGCAGGAAATCGCGGTGCAAACCGATGACGATGATCACAAAGCGTTCGAACCACATGCCGACATTGACCAGCAGACTGACGATGAACATCAGGACGATATTCTGCCGCGCCCAGCGGAACCAGAAGACCTGAGGGATGATCACGTTGCAGACGAACATAATGATGCCCGCCCAGCCCATGGGGCCCCAGTACCGGTTCATGAAGTGGAAGATTTCGTAGGGATTCTGCCCGTACCAGGCAATGAACCATTCCGTCAGATAGGCATAACCCACGATGCAACTGGTCACCAAAATAATCTTGCAGATCGTATCCAGATGCCGCATGGTGATGAAATTCTTGAGGCCGAAGATCGCCCGCGCCGGCACCGCCAGCGTCAGCACCATGGCAAAGCCGCTGAAAATCGCGCCTGCGACAAAGTACGGCGGAAAAATCGTCGTATGCCAACCGGGCACCTGGGAGGTGGCAAAGTCAAAGCTGACCACGCTATGCACCGACAACACCAGCGGGGTTGCCAGTGCGGCGAGGATCAGATACGCCTTTTCATACACATGCCAGTGGCGGTTGCTGCCGCGCCAGCCCAGCGCGGCAATGCCGTAGGCGTAATACGCCCACTTGTTCTTGGCCCGGTCGCGCAGGGTCGCCAAATCCGGCACCATACCCATGTACCAGAACAGCGCCGACACGGTGGCATAGGTGCTGACCGCGAACACGTCCCAGAGCAGCGGGCTATAGAAGTTGGGGACCATGCCCATCTGGTTCGGGGTTGGCCCAAGCCAATAGGCCAGCCAAGCCCGGCCCACGTGAATGCCGGGGAAAATGCCCGCGCACATGACCGCGAAAATCGTCATGGCTTCCGCAAAGCGGTTGATACTGGTCCGCCATTTTTGCCGGAACAGGAACAAAATCGCCGAAATCAGCGTGCCTGCGTGGCCGATACCCACCCAGAACACAAAATTCGTGATATCAAAGGCCCAGCCGATACGGTTCAGACCCCACACACCCACGCCCGTGAACAACAGGTAACCGATCATGCTGCCCAGAATCATCAAGCCCAAAAACGAGATGCCGATGATGATGTACCAGATGCGCGGCGGCTTGGGGGCTTCCACGATGCCGCAGATGGTGTTGGTGACAAAGCCAAAATCGGCCGGGCCGGTAATCAATACCGGACGCACGTCCGCACGATCGTGCGTGTTGTCGGGCTCACCGTTGCGATGGATGGGCAAACTGGTCATACAAGCCTCTACCTAGGGCACTTGGCCCAATATTCAATGTTCGTGCACAGGTGACGCCGGGGCGGTGGTCGCTTCCGGCACCAACATTTCGTTGACATTCCGAATCCGCGTCAGATGCTGGGCCCGCGGCTTGGTATTCAGTTCAAAATCGAGCAAGCCATAGGTCCGCGCCAAACCGTGCATCTGCGTCACTTTGCTGTTGGGATCATTCAGATCACCGAATACAATCGCCTGCGTCGGGCAGGCCTGCTGACAGGCGGTGACAATCTCGCCATCGGCAATCTTGCGCCGGCCTTCTTTATTGGCCAGAATGCGGGTCTGTTCGATCCGCTGCACACAGAAGGTGCATTTTTCCATCACGCCGCGGCTGCGCACCGTGACCTCGGGATTCTTGGCCATGCGCTGCAATTCGCCGATCGGCTCGCGCATCAGATTGGGTGTATACAGGTCCTTGATCGAACCATTGTTGTAATCGAAGAAGTTGAACCGTCGTACCTTGTACGGGCAGTTGTTGCTGCAATACCGCGTGCCGATGCAGCGGTTGTAGGTCATCATGTTCAGACCTTCGTGGCTGTGGGTGGTCGCCGCCACCGGGCACACCTGTTCGCAGGGGGCATTTTCGCAGTGTACGCACATCACGGGCTGATGCACGATATCGGGCTGTTCCGGATCGCCGGTGAAGTACCGGTCAATGCGGAGCCAATGCATCTCGCGGCCACCGATGACCTGTTCGCGCCCGACGATGGGAATATTATTTTCGGACTGACACGCCACCACACAGGCACTGCAGCCGGTACATGTAGTCAGGTCAATGGCCATGCCCCACTTGTAACCATCGTAGGGATGGGCGTTAAACAGACTCAGCCCCAGAACCTTCTTCTTTTCGCTGACCCCCAGATCGCGCTTGTCCAGATAATCATGGAAGGTCCCTTCGCGGACCAGTTCCGGCACGCGGCGGGCCATTTCCTGCACCGCCACCCAGTCCACCGCATGGTGGTCCTGGACACTGGCGATCCGCTGCTTGCCGGTGGTCGCGGTCACCTCGGCGGCCACCGCCACCTGCCCCGACTGCATCAGCGGGTAGACATTCACACCCACGCCATCACCGATATTACCGGCCTTGGTGCGGCCATAGCCCAGATTCACCGCAATCGTTCCATGTGCCATCCCCGGCACAATGAACGTCGGCAGTTCCACCGACTTGCCTGCGACAGTAATACGCACCACCTGATCATTCTTCACGCCCAGATCGGACGCCGTCTTGGGTGCCATTTGGGCGGCATTGCCCCAGGTAATCCGCGTGATGGGATCGGGCAATTCCTGCAGCCAGCCATTGTTGGCAAAGCGCCCGTCATAGACTTTGGCATCGGTCTGGAAAATGACCTGATACTTGCCCACATCCTGCGTGTCAGTTTTTCGGAACGACGACTCCACAGCAGCATAAGCCACTGCGGGCACCGCAGTATCTTTGACATAACCTTCAAACAAGGCCCGCTTCCACTTCCACTCACTGTCCACGCCATAGGCTTTGAGCGTGCGCTGCACCAGGTCATAGCCCGGCGTGGCGGTGCCATCTACGAGCAAAGCCAGCAATTCAATGACACTCTTGCCATTGAACATCGGTTCGATCAGTGGTTGGGTAATACTGACGGTACCATCAAAGGTGCGGGTATCGCCCCAGGCTTCCAGGAAATGGGCCTGCGCCACATGCCAGTGGGCATATTCGGAGGTTTCGTCGTCGTGGGTTCCCAGACGCACCACCTGCCCGACTTTGGCCAGTGCCCCGGCAAAGTCCACATCGCCCGGTGCGGTGTAAACCGGATTTCCGCCCAGAATAACCAAGGTCTTGACCTTGCCCTGCTGGGCATCAGCAACCAATTGTTGCAGGCTGGCCACACCGGTGGCAAACTCGGTTGTGGGATAATATTCCACCGTCTTGCCGACATTGCCCAAAGCCTGATTCAAACCCGCGACCAAAGCATGGACCGCCGGACTCTGCCGCGCCCCCGCAACCACCACGCATTCGCCGGGGTGTTCAATCAGTTCGGTGCCAATAACGTTCAGGAACTGCGTATAGTCCTTAACCAACTTACTGACCGGATGATTGGTGCGTAGGAAACCCTGATCCTTAAAGGTATACAGGTCATCGGCCACCGACTCAATCCAACTCGCTGGCACCGCCAGCCGATGATCCGCCGCAGCACCGGTAGTCGTAACCATCGGCTCGACAGCATACATGCGGTTCATGCTCGGGACCAGTGCTGAATCATTATGCAAACGCCGGCCCGCCGCGAAATCGCGGCTGTACTTTACCGCCAGTGGATGACCGTTAAACAGGTCGGCATCGAGCGTGACAATAATTTTGGCTTTATCGAGTTGATAGACCGCCCGCAGGGGTTGTCCGTAAAGTTTGAACAGCCCTTCCAACTCGTTTTGTGACCCCACGGGTTCATACGTCAGCCACTGGGTCTGGGGGTATTTGGCCAGCAACCGCTTGCGTAGGTCAATCACGCTGGGACTATTGCTAGCCTCGCTCAGGATATACAACCCCTGCCCTTGCGCGGGCATAAGGTTGGGAATTTCTTTGCTGAACTGTTCCCAGCCACTGGGGTCCGCGTGCGCGCCGCGTCCGGGTTTGTCGCGCTTAATTACGCCCAGACTGCGATCGGGATCATACATCCCCAGCAACGCCGCCTGCTGATAGGCATCACTGGCGCCCATATTCAGCGGATGATTCGGCTGGCCATCCAGCTTCACCGGCCGGCCGTCATAACTGGTGGCCACCAGCCCCACGCCCACCCCGCTTAATTCCGTCGCGGTGGCATAATGCACCGGCACGCCGGGCATGCGGTTTTCGGGCCGCCGGGCATATTCGACCACTTTTTCCTTGGGCCAACGCCGACAACCCACCAGACCCGCCAGCGCGATGCTGGCCGCCATGATTTTCAGGAAGCCGCGACGTGATTCGCCAACCCATTCCGACGCCTCGGTGGGGAACTCGCGTTCCAGAAATGTCTGAAACTCCGGTGTCCCCTCGAGTTCTTCGAGGCTGCGCCAGTAGGTCTTGCCCTTGCCGTGAGTGTTGGTTATCTGTGACATGTCACACAATCTACGTTGGGTTGTACGTGATACTTGTCCTTAAGCTGCCGGCCCAGTTGCACCTGGTCCCCGGCGGGCTTCCAATCCATATTGGTAATCTGATCGCGCGGCCGCAGGAACTTTTCCGGTTGCCGGTGACATTCCAGACACCACGCCATATTCATGGGCTTGTCCTGCCAGACGACTTCCATCTGGTTGACCTGGCCGTGGCAGGTATTGCAGCCCACGCCCGCATTCACATGCGCGGAATGGTTGAAATAGACATAGTCCGGCATGTCGTGCACCTTGACCCAGGGTATGGGCTTGCCGGTGCTCTTGGATTCCACCAGTGCCGTCAGTTTGGGGCTTTCCGGGAATAACGCCCGGTGACAGTTCAAGCAACTTTCGGTCGGTGGGATGGCGGCAAAGCCGGCCTTCTCGACAGTGCTGTGACAATACCGGCAATCCAGACCAAGTTTACCCACATGAACCGCATGGCTGTAGGGAATCGGCTGGGTGGGCATGTAACCCACACTCAGGCTGGTCGGATTGGCGCCGTAAACCAACAAAGTACCCAGGTACGCGGGCACAATCCCCATGATCGTCAACACGACGAAGAGCATCTTGTTGGACCAGCGCGGAAAGGTGAACAAAGGCGTTTCGCTCATAGCTCCAAATCGTCCGTAGCGGGTACCGTCTAACGTTGTCAAACCACAAAGTTTGGACAAGCCTAGGCGGCATTTTCATAAAGGCAAACATGAACCGACAAACCTTTGTGAAACATAGCACAAAGTGCGGGTGATACTACCAATGGAGCCGAGGCGCGTCAATTAACTGGACACAGTTATCCAATTAACGACTATAAGCTCTTTTAATATATTTAATCTGGCTCAATTATGCTCCGCGGGGAGCGCTGGTATTGCGCACCGGAACCCCATGCTTTTGCAGCATCGCTTTCACTTCATTGATGCTGAATTCCCGGAAATGGAAGATCGAAGCTGCCAGGGCCGCATCCGCCCGGCCGGCACTGAGGACATCCAGAATATGCTCCGGCTTACCCGCCCCACCACTAGCCACCACGGGGATATGCACCGCTTCGCTGACCGCGCGGGTCATTTCCAAGTCATAGCCATTGCGGGTTCCGTCCGAATTCATGACGTTCAGCACAATCTCGCCGGCCCCCAAACGTTCCGCCTCCATGACCCAATCCATCACGCCAATGCCCGTACCCACACGGCCACCATTGACATAGACTTCCCAGAACTCGCTGCCGTCGGGCTGTTTGACCCGGTTGGCATCCAGCCCCAGCACGGTGGCACAGCGGCCAAAACGCTGGGCAATATCCGCCAGCAAACGCGGATTCTTGACCGCGGCGGAATTTAAACTCACCTTTTCCGCCCCGGCTTTGATCAAGGCCATGGCATCGTCGAGGGTACGGATGCCGCCCCCGACGGTGATAGGCATAAACACACTGTCCGCCACGCGGCGCACCACATCGGTCATAATCTGCCGGCCTTCGTGGCTGGCGGTGATATCGTAAAAAACCAGTTCGTCAGCGCCGGTCTGGTCGTAGAAAATCGCCTGTTCCACGGGATCGCCCGCGTCCACATGGTCAAAGAACTTCACGCCTTTGACCACGCGCCCACGATCCACATCCAAACACGGGATAATCCGCTTCGCCAGCATAGCAGCAAACTCCTAAAACGCCTGTTCTATTACGGCAGCAGGCACCCGCGGATTGTACCGTATCCCCCCGCAGGACGATAGGCCCCGAATTCACCTGCACTCGGTCATTACTTCCAGATCGCCAGATACGCCCCCACCACCATCAGCCCGATTCCCAACCAATTCACCGGAGCCATCTTGTCCTGCAGAAAGATGACCGCCAGCAACACCGCAAAGGGCATGCTGAGTTTGTCCACGGCCGCAACCTGGGAAACCTTGCCCACGCTGATCGCCTTGAAGTAAAACAACCAACTCACCGCCCCCGCCAGCCCCGACAGCACCACGGCGATAATCGCCTTGCCGCTGATTTCGGTGAATTTGCCAAAACTCCCCACCACCGCCCCCCAGGAACACAGAAAGGCCGTCATAATCATGCTGCGGACAATCGTGGCCAGCGTGCTGTCCACCGACTGCATGCCCAGTTTGGCAAAGATGCCCACCCCCGCCGCGGCCAAGGCGGATAACAAAGCGTAAATTAACCAAGACGGCATAGGAATCCTTCCGGGTAAAAATAATCGGCAAATACCCAGCACTCAGCCAGCGTCCGTATTATGGCACAGTTAAGGCTTAAAATATACGTTTTTATCTGCGGATTTCGGCCCCGATTGGTTATAATTGCCTCCACACAGGAGCCCCACTATGAAACTAGCCATCATCGGTACCACGGGCCAGCTCGGGCACGATATGCAGCGTTATGCGGCGCGGATCGGCCACGAAGTGCTGGCCATTGCCGGCCGCGCTGATCTGGATATCTGCTCGGAAGCCGATGTGAATGCCATGTTGGACCGGCTCCAACCCCAGGCGCTGGTGAATACCGCTGCGTTTCATAATGTGGACCTGTGCGAAACCCAGGCTGAAGCCGCCTACAAAACCAACGTGCTGGCGGTGCGGCATCTGGCCCAGGCGTGTGAAGAACGCAAGATTCTATTCGTACAGGTGGGCACCCACTATGTCTTTGAAGGCGCCCCCGCCCGTAAGCCCCTGCCGGAAGATGCCCCCGTCTGCCCCAAGAGCATCTATGCCCTCACCCGTTTCGGCGGCGACTGCATGACCCAGGCCTTTGCCCCGCAATATGGCTACGTGGTCCGCTCCTGCGGGCTCTTTGGCGTGGCGGGCTGCAAACTCAAAGGCGGGCTGAACTTTGTGGACATGATTATCAGCATGGCCAAAGCGAAAAAGCCCATGCGCGTGGTCAACGATCAAACCGTCGCCCCCACCCCCACGGATGACCTGGCCCGGCAGATTATCAACATTCTGGAAAAGCGCATGCCCACGGGCATCTATCATGC
>JBAXGE010000037.1:0-16582 GCA_037139555.1 Phycisphaerae bacterium | reverse complement strand
TCCAGATTTTATGGCCCAGTGTATTCTTGGTCGGGACTGGTTCCGTGGTTACAGCGGAATCCGTAGTCTTGGATGTTACTGCGTCATTTTTCGCTTGTTTGGCCATGATTTCATAACCTCATTTGGTTCAGGGTAACGTGGTAGCGGGCAAAGTGGCTGGCATAGTGGCCGGTGCGGTGGTGGGTGCTGTGGTGGGTACCGCCAGGGTTTCCACATCCACGCCGGCGAGGGTTTCCAATTCCGCCAGACGCTGTTCACGGGCGATCTGCGCTTCCACCAGCACGCGCCGGACTTCCAGCAAGGTACGCTGGCTGTCAATTAATTCCGCAAAGCCGATCGTGCCCCCGCTATAAGCTTGATACGAACTAGTCAGCACCTGCTTGGCTTTGGGATAAATCACCTCACGCAGCAAGGTAATCTGTCGTTCATTGTTGCGCAGGGCATACAGCGTGGCCACAAACGTCGCCCCGCGTTCCCGCCGCGTCTGGCGCAAAGCCGCCTCTGCCCCACGAACCATCGCTTCCGCCTCTTCGATCGAACCGCGAATCTTGGGTAAATTGGTCGGCAAGGTCATCATCGAACCGAGCATTTGTGAGATGTTGCCCGAGATGGTCAACTGGGGACTGATATCGGGAATATAGGCCATCCGGGCCAGTTCCAGCGCATCACTGCGGCCTGCCACATCATGGGCCAGCCCGCCCAGCTCCGGATTGTTATCCACGGCCACCGCGATCAATGCGGCATCGTCCACCGCCAGCGTGCGCGGCGTGGGCAGCGCCTCCGGAGGTAACAGCGCCTCCGTACCTGCCCGGCCCAACCGACCATTCAGCATGGCCCGCGTGGCCTGCATGGTACTGTTCATATTGGCCAGCTCATTGCGGGCCAACTCATACTCGGTCTGAGCCTTGAGTAAATCCTGTTGCGGTCCGCCGGTCCGCACCCGCTGCTGGGCAGAATCCATCAACATCTTGAGCAGCTCTACCGACTCGGTCTGAATCCGCACCCGCTCCGCCAACCCGGCATATTCCAGCCACGTCGTCAATACTTTCTGTTGTAAATCAAACTTAGCCACGGCAAAGCGCTCTCCCTTGGCCTGGGCATCGTGCAACGCCGCCCGCGCCGCGGCCCGCACCTTTTCCGGCCATTGCAGCGACATCGCGGGATCAAACCCCACCCCCAACGTGCTGCGATCCCACGCCTTCATTTTCCCGCCGGAGAACAGATAGGAATAGCTCAGGGTAATATTGGTATTGGGATACGACCCGGCAATCGACACCCGGGTCACGGCGGCTTTCCAATCAAAATATGCGGTTTCCAGATCGCCATTGGCCAGAAACGCATAGTGTAGCAAATCCTGCCAGGTAGGCCGCTGGGCCAACTCCGGCAACTGCCGTTGTTCCAAAGTTGGTTCGTAATTCTTGCCCACCTCGTCCAGCCGGGCACGTTCGGCCTCGGTTTCCTGCGGCGCCAAATTACATCCCGCCACCAGCGTCACCACCGGCAGGGCCAGCCCCAAGATACGATATACCCTTCGCGAATATTTCATAGCTGCGGTCTCTTTCAAAATTGCAACTCTTGTGCGATAGCCAACAGACGCTCCGCCGATACCGCCCCCATCAGGCACAGATACCGCCCTTGATGTTCCGTCATAACCATGCGTAAACCATTGACCTCATGCAGGTTATAGGTTCGTCCCTGCCGTTCGACCCGTTGGCCCACCGTACTGCGGAAATCCCGGGCATGCCCCACCACCAGCGTCAACGGCGTATCACCATCACGTAGCAGCAGGCAGGCAATTTTACGCTCCATAAAATCATGGATGCAGCAGGCATGCAGTTGCGCCGCAGGCACCGCCGGTAGCGCGGGATTATTCTGCCAGTCCTGCGCCAAAATACGATTGGCTTCGGCAATGCTGGTAATCGGTGTGGCCATCTGGCCCATATGACTGACATCCGCATGCAGTTCCGCCAGTTTCAGCGGTGACGCCGACACCGGCGTATCCCCCAAGCTCATAATGATCAGCCCCACCGCCACCACCACGGCAATACTGGCCGCCAACGCTGTCACTGGTCGCCAAATCCTGCGCCAGGGCGAAGCCACCGGCGTCGTCACACTGTCGGCCACCAGCGACCGCAAACGCGTTTCCAGACCCGCCGTATCCACTGGCAGGGTGCCCAAACGCGCCAACCGGGCCTGTACGGCCTTGTCGTTTGCTTCCGGTATGAGTTTGTCATTCATGGCTCGACTCCTCAGCTTGAATCCACCCGCGCTGTTGGGCCAGCGGATGCAACGCTTCCCGCAGCATGCCGCGCCCGCGATGGGTGCGGCTCTTGACGGTGCCCTCGGGCACCTCCAGAATCGCCGCCGCCGTGGCCAAATCCAGTTGCTCAACATCCACCAGCAACAACGTCCAGCGAATTTCCTCGGGCAAGGCCTGCAGGGCCGCAATAATCTCCTGATCGCCAAACCGCTCCAGCAACTGCTGCGGGTGCGGCCAGGGCGGGGCAAACAGACCCGCTTCATCCATCGGACGATCCGGCACATCCCGCTGCTCCACCGCAAGCAGCGCGGCGTTATGCTTGTTTGCCCGGATCGCATCCAGGTGCGTCCGCCGCAGAATCGTCAGCAGCCACGCCTTGATGTCGGTACCCTCGGTGTAACGATCCATGAACCGCAGGGCCTTGATCATGGTCTCTTGTACCAAATCCTCGGCCTGCGGGCCATTATGCGTCAGATAACCCGCGGTACGTAACAACACCGCGAGCTGGGGCAAGGCCAGCCGCTGAAACCGAGCGGCCTGCGCCGTCGTGAGGCGGAGTTCTGTGTTCCGTTCCACCATACCAGAACGTTCCCAAGGGGTGATTTGGTTCAATCCATAACGCAGTGCAATCATACCCCCGCGTACGCAAATGTAAATGCGCCCCCATGCTTTGAACGTTTCTACCCTCGGGTCTCGTTCTCACTAATAACAGGGGCAGTTGTTGCCTCGATGCTGTGAAACCACTTGTCCAAGGAGTTTTCGTATGATCTTTACCACCCCAAAAATGCTACTGACCGCCGTTCTGAGTTCCGCGGTACTCACGCTGGGCCTGACCGCAGTGTCGGCCATGGACGCCCATCATGATCATGGCGCCACCACCAAGCCGCAGGAAAAGCCCTCGATCACCCCGGAAATGATCGCCAGTTATCCGCTGGATACCTGCGTGGTCTCGGGCGAAAAGTTGGATAGCATGGGCAAACCCAACGATCTGCTTTACCAGCACCGCCTGGTCCGGCTCTGCTGCACGAGTTGCACCAAAACGTTTAACGCCAACCCGGACAAGTACCTGAAGCTCATTGACGAAGCGGCCGCGAAAAAAGCCGCCAGCACCCAACCGGCCCCGGAAGCCCCCAAGGATCCACATAGCGGGCATATGCACTAAAACGTATTGATCATATGCGACCGCACATAGCCCCTTAATCCCTCCGCATTCCGGCCCTGTCGGAATGCGGGGGGACATTGTTGATTGAGCCAACACCTCATCACGGTTATAACCATGCCTGCCGTTCCAATCGTTGACCTGTTGAGGAGCATTCTGATGCAATTTCGTCACTGGTTCAGTCTGGGTTTAATCGTACTATGTTTCGGACTCGGTACGGGCCGTCTTTCTGCCGTCGAGGTGGCCACTACACTGCCCGCAGGAGTGGCTCTGATCAAAGGTCTGGACAGCCCATGGATGCTCGGGCAGGGCACTTGGGGCAACCTGTCCATGGTCACGGAGGAGGGCAAATCCCTCGTACGGGTCGAAACCCTCAAAAGCCCCAAATATCCCTGGGACATGGCTCTGGCCTTCAAGACTGATTCAGCCGTTAAAAAAGGGGATATTCTTTACGCCGAAATAACCGCCCGGGGCTGGGGTCCCGACCGTCCGGAAGCGTTCAGTGAAATTGTCTTTGAAACCAGTCCGGGCAGAAAGTACGAAAAAACTGCGCCTGTGAATCTGACCCTGACGCGGGAATGGCGTACCATCAAACTGCCGCTGGTTTGCCCCAATGATTACCCTCCCGGCGGAGCCCAGCTCAACTTGCGTTTTGGTTATCTGCCCCAAACCGTGGAAATCAAAGACCTACAACTGCGGAACTATGGCACCCAAGTGCAAATTGCAGACCTGCCCCACACCGACCACACCTACGATGGGCGCGAACTCTCTGCCGCCTGGCGCGCTGCCGCCGACGCCCGTATCGAACAACTCCGCAAAGGTGATTTGGAAATTCGTGTGGTGGACGCCACCGGCCAACCGCTGCCCAATGCCACCGTTACCGTGGAGATGCAGCGTCATGCCTTCCGATTCGGAGCTAGCGTGACGGCGGGGCAATTTATGGGCAAAAGTGAGGACTCCCAGCGCTACCGCAAGGAAATGGCACGGTTGTTCAATTCCTCCTCACCCGGCCTGGAACTGAAGTGGGACGGGTGGGAAAAGAACCGGACTCAGTCTCTGGAACTACTGGATTTCCTCCGCGCTCAGGGACTGGCGGTACGCGGTCACAATCTGGTCTGGCCGCGCTGGCGCTACCTGCCCGCCCGATTGAAACTTGGTTATGAAGAACGTCTGGCCGATCCCAAGGAAGGTGAAGTGAAAGCCAAAGCCTGGCTGCGCACCGAGGTCATGAACCACATCCGCGATGAAGCCACCGCCTGCCAGGGCAAGGTGGCCGATTGGGATGTCGTCAATGAAGCTATGGATAACGACGACCTGATGAAGCTACTCGGGCCGGAACTGGTTGGCGCCTGTTTCAGCGCCGCCCGGCAGGCCGATCCCAAGGCCACGCTGGTGCTCAATGAATATGATGTCCTCGAAGGTGATGGCGCCAACGCTGTCCGGGAGCAGCGCGTCCTGGGCTGGATCAATGAAATTCGTAAGGCCGGTGGCCCGATTGACGCTCTAGGCCTGCAATGCCACTTCGGCTACAGCGCCACCGGCCCCGTCAAAGTGCTGGATATTCTCGATCGGCTCCACCGCGAATCCAAACTACCCATCCAGATTACCGAATTCGATATGAACGTGACCGATGAACGCCTGCAAGCCGATTACACCCGCGATTTACTCACTGCCGCATTCAGCAGTCCTGCGGTAACCGGCTTTAGCATGTGGGGCTTCTGGGCCGGCGATCACTGGCTGCCCGATGCGGCCATGTATCGTAAAGACTGGACCCCGCGCCCCAGCCTGCAGGAATACGAAAACCTCGTATTGAAACGCTGGTGGACCAATACCACCGGCACCACCGATGCCACCGGCACCTACCGCATCCGCGGCTTCCTCGGGGATTATCGCGTGCAAGTTAATGTCGCTCAGGGCAACACAGAAGCCAAAATGGAAGCCAAAACTGCCCTCAAAAAAACGGGCACAGTTTTACAATTTGAACTGAAATAACGCACTGAAATAGCCCAGCCTTATTGGCTCCGATAATCCACACTGCCGGGCGCCCCCGGCTGGCCTGCAGCCCCCGGCGTTCCATCGCCCCCGTTGGGGCCATCGGGGCCAGCTTGCCCCGCTTGGGCACTACTGCCACTCCGGACTCACCCGTCCATATAATGAACTCGCTTGGAACTGACCTGTAATTTCTCCAGCTCCGCCTTTGCCATCCAGCATATGTCGATCACCGCCGGATCATCAAAGCCCACCAACACCAGTCGCTATTATTTCATTCCTGCCTCTCTTGAGGCGGTAAAGGCGTGCATTATTCCGATGCCAACGCATCGCCATGTATTTCATTTTCACGTATATTTCGCCAGCCTGTGTTACTTTCATTCGCCTGCTTCGTTTGACTTTTTGACACAGGCAACGCATTGCGGTGCAAAATTGTGCTCAGTTGCCGTCGCCAGATTTCAGCCAACAGGTCTTTACGGCTACGAAATTTACTGAAATGGGCCTGTCCTTAGTCCGAAGAATATTTATTCGTCGCGCTCGCGCGGTGTTCGCGGGGGCCGGCGGTAGCACTCACGCCAAATACAACGGCGTAAAGGAGAAACGATATGAAGTCTCTACTTGGCATACTCGCCCTCGTCGCCATCATTGGCGGTCTCAGCATCAGCGTGGCAAACGCCTGCAAGGTCAAACCCTCCGGCGCCACCTCCGAAGTGACTGCGAAACTGGTACAGATTCGTGGCAAAATCACCAAGATCGATGGCGACAACATCACCATAACCACCCCTGCAAGCAAGAATAAGGATGCCAAGGAAACCATTGCCACCGTCACTGCGAACACCTTGGTCCGCATCGATAAAGTAAAGAAAACCAAGGACGACCTCAAGGTTGATCTTTATGTTCTCGCCACCCTCGACGAATCCACCATCGCCCAGGAAATCAACGCTTCCACCAAGGCCCCGACCACCCGGCCTGCCAATAAATAACTCACCCTCGGTATTCGTCCAAATCTGCGAATTGAGCCTGGCATGCACCGGGCTCAATTCATTTGTACCCTTGCGCCTCACCCTAGATTACAACCCCACCGATACCGCCTCTCCCAAAGCCGCATACCGCAACCACTCCAGTCAATACACAATCACCGCAGCAATTCCAGCTATCGGTATTCCCCACTCACCATGCGGGCATGGTCGCGGGAACTTGCCGTTGCGCCGGCTGGGGCGCCGCCTCCGCTGCCCGGGCCAGTAGCGCCGTGACCGCCGGGTCTTGCTTGACCTTGTCATCCAACGCATCCAGTCGCGCCGTGGCTTCGGTAACCTGCCAGCGTGTTCCCGTTTTGGTCAGTTGCATATCCACCCGTCCCGCATTGTGCAGAAATTCCCCCGTCTGACAGATCAACACACTCTTCCCGTCCGGGTCTTTCACCAACCGCCCCTTGGGTAGCAGCGAATGACTGTGGCCGCCGATAATCACATCCAACCCACTGACTGCCCCGGCCAGCTTCACATCCTGATCCAGCCCGATGTGCGTCACCGCCACCACGATATCCGCCTGCTGGCGTAATTCCGGCACCAACTTACGCGCCACCGCGATCGGATCCGTCAGCACCAATCCCGTTTGCTGCACCTGCGGCGCATGCATATAGCCCAACCCGAAAAATGCCACTTTCGCCCCACCCACCGGCTCAATCACATACGGTTCGGCGAGCAACTTACCACTCTTCTCCGCTACATTCGCACTCAACACCTTGCATTTCGCCTCTGCCATCCGCGCCTTCAAAACCTCCACGCCGCCGTAATACTCCCCATTCCCCGGCACCCATAAATCAAACTTCAGTAGATTCATCACCGCCACATTCACCCGCCCCTGGGTCGCCCGGGTCAAGTCATCCGCCTTGGAAAACTCATCCCCCGCATGGATCAGCATCACCCGCTCCGCCGTCCCTGCCTGCCGCAGGGCATCCACATACGTGGCCAGCCGGGCATACCCGCCATACGTTTTCCCCTGATCCGTGCGCCCCAGCAATTGCCCATGCGGGTCATTGATATGCACCAGCGTCAACCGCACCTGCTGGGCCGGCGCCGTCGTAGTCGCTGGCTGCCCCTGCGCCATGGCCCCGGCCAGAAGGCCCGCCACCAGCAGCAATCCGATGCCTCCCAACCAGCGTGTGATCTTCATGTGTAATCCTTCGGGACCAATGAAAATGCAATTCGAGTTGGCCATAAAGTTTACGTTGAGTTTCTTCACAGTCGCCCACGCTTTCGCTCCGCCCGCGTGGCCTGCTGTTCCAATTCCGCCAGACTCCGGGCCGTTGGGAGACGCAATAACGGCTCAAACTCCCCCGTCCGTCCCAAGGCCTGAACCACGCGTAACACTAAATCTAACGAGGCCTTGCCGGTGGTTTCAAACCGTTTCAATGAAGCCACCGTAACCCCCGCCCGCGCGGCCAGCGTGGCGCGTGTCCACCCCTGCTGCAGACGCAACTGCTGCACTCGCTGGGCGAGTTGTATCCCCATTTCATGGGGGGTTACCAAGGTCATGAATGCGGTGATTTGGCTCATGAATGGATTATAGAAACAATCAACACTAAAGACAATATATTACCCATTAATAGCGTTTTACAGCATTTACGGCCAATATATTACCCCATATTTCGATCGTCCGACGTATCCAAGAAACGACCTGTATTCGCCCCAAGGGGGCGGTGTTTATATAGCCCATGGCAACGCCATGGGTACGAGTGTCCCGCCCCCGCCGTGCGTTATCCTGGACTTAACAAATACTGCAGCACCGATTAGGCCACTGGAACAAACAGACTAGGATGCGGGTACCAATAACCCTTAACATCTTTAAACTTCACAATCTTGCCCGGCCTGATCCAACGTTCCACGGCATAGACCCGATTCGGTAATATACCCGCCATGGCAAGCGATTCATAAAGGAACCTACGCATATATGCGGGTTCTCCGTCATCTGATAATCCGCCAATATCAAGCGTACCGGATGGCTTGCCGATTTTGTTGATCAACGGCACTTCGACTCTGCTTGAGGATAAAACAACCCGTTCACATTCTCGGACAGATTGATAGTCTGACAACAAAACAATATTGAATGTTGGGAACTTCGTTGATGGTAAACGACAAAGCTCGGGGTCCGGGTTCCGAATCACATCTATGATGCCAATTTTATAGACCTTACCTTCGCGCACCATAACCTCTTGCCGTTCTGGTGCACCGATCCAAATCATTCCAGGAGCCCGCGATAAAGCGGCCTCCTGTAGTGGAAAGTGGCCGAGTATCGAACCATAACCCAATGTAAAATATTCAAGTTCTTCCATATTACCACCCACCCCAAAGGGCGCGTGCCGTGGAAGCAGTCTCGCAATCCGAGCAGCCCCGTCAGTCCACAATCCCTTTATTGTTTCACCACCTTGAACTTCACCGGCTCGGTCTTCAGTTCAGTCTGCTGATCATCACCTTCCCGCTGCGTAGTCAGTTTGGCCGCCAGCGTATGTTCGCCAGCTTCGGTAAAGTAGGCATGATTCGAAACCCCGCGCGCCCCCGAGGCCAGTGAGGTAATCGGCAACTCCAGCGCCTTGCCGGGCGCGATTTTTGTGGGCGCACCCATGCGGTAATCCATCGTCATCATTACCGGATTATCCACATTCAGCGCCCCTTCCCCGGCCAGCGTCAATTCAATCCGCGACTGATCCCCGCCGATCATCAGAACGATGGAGGCATCGGTGTTATTGGTGATCCGCAGGACAAAGTCTACCTTCTGGACCGCCGGCAGTTCCTTGCCCTCAGGCTGGGCCTGCGCCACCCGATCCCGGAATTCCTTACCCGCATAATCCGCGGTCAGCGTGTAGGTATCTTTCTTCGCCACCAGCGTCGCCGTCAACGCCTCTTTCACCACCGGCTGCGTGGCCGGCCCACTCGCCGGGGCCTGCCCCAAGAGCGGAAGCGCAAGTAACAACGCCGCCAGTAACGCCAAAGTCGTCAACGTCCGCATAGGGTAGCTCCTGAAAAGTGCCCGAGACAATGCTCAACCATTGTAACCCCAAAACCGCCCGAGCCAAGCATCTTTATGCCAATAATCCGCTGCCAAACCCCACCAAAACCAGCCGCACCACCATATTACGGCTGGTTCTGAATCACCCGCCCCAACTGCCCTGTCGCCCGTAACAACACCAAATGATTGGTTTTCGCGCTAAGCTGTTCGCTGACCAGATTTAATTGCGCCGTCAGGGCCGCATCCTGCTGGGTCAGCCGGTCCAGATTACTGGTGGCCCCCAGTTCATATGCCCGTTCGGCCAGCGCCAAGGCCCGTTGGGCCGCGTCCACCTGGGTCTGCAAATCGGCGATTTTCTGCCGGCTGTTCTGCAGGTTTTGGTACCCCTGATTCACATCATCCACCACCTGCCGGCGGGTCTGGCTGACGCTCAACCCGGCCTGCCGATAGACACTCCACGCCTTGCGGATGTCGGCCTCGATTGCCAACGCGGAAAATATCGGGAGATGGGCGGATACGCCCCCGGTCCAGTTCTGGATACTGGCCGGATCGCTGTGCAAATAGTAGTCGAAGTTGATCGTGACCGAGGGGTAATATTGCCGGATCGCCGCATCCAGCCCCGAGCGGGTCGCCTCCACGGTCAGCGTGGCGGCCTGCAGGTCCTGCCGCCCAGTCTCTGCTTGTTGCTGCCACTGGTCCAGTGCGGGAATCTCCGTCGGCAGAACATACGCATCCGTCAACGGTCCCGCCACCGTCGCTGTCCCCATCAGCCGGGCCAGCGCACTGCGGGCATTGGCCGCATCCGTCCGCGCCTGGGTCAGGGCCACCCGCGTCCCGGCCAGATCGGCCTGGCTCTGTGCCACATCCAGCGGTTTGGCATTCTCCAGTTTCAGCCGCGCTTCCTGATCGCGCAACCGTTCGGCTTTCAGCTTGAGGCTGTTCTCGTACACTTCTGCCTGACGTTCGGCTTTGATCACCGTGTAATAGGCCTGCACCACCTGCAGCAGAATGGTTTCGCGCTCGTTAAGCAGCACCTGGGCGCGTTGCTGGGCATTCTGCCCCGCCGCCTCCAAGTTGGCGACATTGGCCAGCGAGCCCGTGGCCGAAGCACTCACCGGCACCGTTAATCTATGCGCCGTCCCTCCGCTCGTACCGCTCAACGAATAAGTCGGCCCCAAACTCAGTGTCGGTAAAAACGTGCCCGCCTGACGCATTTTTTCCGCCAGCGCTTGTACGTAATTTTCCCCCTGTGTGGCAATCGCTTCGTTATCCGCATTCGCCAGTTGCAGCGCCCGCACCAGCGGCAACGCCTCGGTCCCATCGTACGCAGGCCGCGTGGCCGGTTCTGTTCCGTCGAGCACCTGACGATACCGCACCACATCGTCGGACCAATTACCGCAACCGGTCAATAACAACAGCACCGCCATGCCGGCCACACATGCCGGGGTCGGTCGCATAAATCTGATTCGTTGGTTACTCATAACGCAATGCCTCGATGGGGTCCAGTTTAGCCGCCCGTCGGGCGGGATAATAGCCGAAGAAAATACCCACTCCGGCCGAGAAGCCCAGCGCTAGTAATACCGCGGGCCCTTTGACCTGTAATGTGATCGTGGTTTGCATGGCGGAGATCACCTTCGCCGTCAGCATCCCCCCCAGCACGCCCAGCACCCCGCCGGTGGCGCTCATCACCACCGATTCAATCAGGAACTGCCGCAGGATATCGCGTTGTCGGGCACCGATGGCTTTGCGCACGCCGATTTCGCGCGTGCGTTCCGCCACCGTCACCAGCATGACATTCATGACGCCAATGCCGCCGACCAGCAGCGAAATCCCCGCAATTCCACCCAGCAGCAGCGACAACACCGTATTGATGGTCGAGGTGGCGCTGAGCACATCCGCCTGATTGCGGACATTGAAATCATTGTCCACATCATCGGCCAGCCGGTGCTGTTTACGTAGTAGCAGCGTGGCTTTGGTCTGGATGGCGGTCAGTTGGGTTTCGTCCTTGGCACTCAGGTCCACTTCGCTGAGATAATCCACGCCCAGCACCTGCCGCATGGCCGTGGTAAAGGGGATGATGATCTGGTCGTCGGGATTGAAGAAACCCTGATCGCCTTTGGCCACCAGCAGCCCGATCACCCGGTACTGCACGCCTTTGATTTCGATCATCTGGCCCACCACGGCAGCGCTGGCCTCACCAAACAGATTCGTGGCCGTGGTTGGTCCCAGCACCGCCACCCGGGCCGAGGAATCGCAATCCGCATCGGACAAAGGCCGTCCCCACTGGACCTGGAAATTCCGGATGGTAAAGTACGTGGGCGCCGTCCCCAGCAGGTTCGGCCGGGTATTTTTGTTGGCATGTTTGGCCTGCACCCCGCCGCGCACGATCGGCGCGACCCGGGCCACTTCCGGAATATTCCGCAGCGCCAGCGCATCTTCCACCTTGAGATTTTTCTGCGTGCCCGTGATTACCCCGCCGGTGCCGCGCTGGCCGGGCGTGACCATCAGCACATTGGTCCCCAGTGCCGACATCTGATCAAATACTTTCTTTTGCGCCCCCGAGGCCAGCGCCAGCGCCGAAATCACCGACCACACGCCGATGATAATCCCCAGCATGGCCAGAAACGACCGGAGCTTGTTGGCCACCAGACTGCGGAGTGCCACCGCGGCAATGGTCCAGAAAATCATAGCCCACCTCCTACGCCCACAGTGGGTGAGGGAACAATCTGGCCGTCACAGATGTAAATCTCGCGCGGGCAATGCCGGGCCACACTTAAATCATGTGTCACCACCAGAATCGTATGCCCCTGGGAATTGAGCGCTTTGAACAGCGCCAGCACTTCCTCGCCGGTCTTGGTATCCAGTGCCCCGGTGGGTTCATCGGCCAGAATAATATCCGGATTGTTGACCAGTGCCCGGGCAATAGCGACCCGCTGGCGTTGTCCGCCGCTGAGTTGGTTGGGTTCGTGGTGCATTCGATCACCCAGCCCCACGGTTTCCAGTGCCCTTGCCGCTTTGGCCCGCGCGTCTTTACCACCCAGATAATGCACCGGCAATTCTACGTTCCTCAGCGCGCTCATCCGTGGCAACAGATTGAAATTCTGAAACACAAAACCGATCCGCTGGCTGCGCAGACTCGCCAGTTCATCATCATTCAGCGTGGACACATCTTCGCCGTTGAGGATATACGTCCCGCTGTCCGGCCGATCCAGGCACCCCAGCACATTCATCAGGGTACTCTTGCCCGAACCACTGGGACCCCGGATCGCCACCATCTCCCCGGCGGCAATCTGCACACTCACATTATCGAGCGCATAGACGGTCTGGCCGCCCAGTTCGTAGCTCTTGTATAGATGCTCGGTATGAATCACGTGCTTGGTCCCGTAAGAAAATATCTGCGTTTCGTCCCTAAACTACCCCTACCTCAGTGCGGTGGCGGGCCTCCGCCCGGACCGACCGTCTGACTTTTCCAGCGCGTGGGCAGTTCGGTGGTGACAATCCGCACGGATTCACCCGCACTGAGCCCGGATACGATTTCCACTGTATCGCTGCCCTGCAAGCCCACCGTAACCACCCGGCCTTCGCCCTCGGCAGTGGTGACCACCGCCTCTTTCCCACGCCACAAGATGGCCGAAGCAGGTAGCGTCAGCACCTCGGCGCGCTCATCCTGCACGATGGTCACATTCCCGGTCATCTCGGGCCGCAAAAGTGCCTTCTGTTCATCGAGCACCTCCACCTTCACTTCAAAGGTCACCACATTCGAGGCATTCACCCCTTTGGTGGCGATCCGCATAACTTTGCCGGCAAACGTACGGCCCTGAAAACTGGCCACGGTAATCCGGACCAATTGATCCAGCCGTACCGCACCAATATCGCTTTCATCCACCGTGGCAATCACAAACACCCGCGACAGGTCCGAAACCGTCATGATCGTGGTGCCGCCGGAAAATCCGCTCATCCCGGACGCCACAATCGTCCCCTTCTGCACATTCAGCGCCGATACCACCCCATCCACCGGGGCGGTCACCGTGGTATAGCCCAACTGATTCATCTGGGTTTTCAGCGTGATCTGATCGGACTGCAATTGCGCCTCAACCATCTTGACCGCTTCTTGCTTGTAGGCGATCTGGATTTCCTGCTGCTTAAGTTCCTCCATCGCGGTTCGGGCGGCACTCAGGGCCGTCTCCGCGGCGCTGGCTTCGGTCTCCGCTGCCTCCAGTTCTTCCCGCATGCCCAATTGTTCCGCCAACAATTTTTTCTGCCGTTCCGCTTTGGCCCGCAAATTCACCGCCTTCACTTCGGTGGATACCAGCGCGGCGGTATTTTTTTGGCGCGTGGTGACCAGCACCGCTTCCGCCAGCAGCAGGTCCTGCTTGGCTTGGGCCAGTTTGGCCGTGGTCTGAGCCACCGTGGCCTCCGCCAAACTCACCGACAACTTCGCATCACTCTGGTCCAACTGACACAGCAACGCGCCTTTTTTGACGGTTTGACTGATATCGTACGGCAGTTCGATCACCTCACCGCTGGCCCGACACTTGATATCCACCTCAAGATTCGATACCACCCGGCAGGAAGAATTGACGGCTTTCTCCACCCGCCCCCGGCCGACCGTCACCAGTTCCGCCGGGTTGATCGCCACCGTAGCCGGTGTGGCATAGTACCGCTGCCAGCCCCACCATCCGCCCACACCCAGAAGCACCAAGACCAGCAGATAATAGGGCCAGCGCCGCCGGACACGCCGTTTGGCAGGTCGGTTCGGGGTTGCAGGCGGAAGCGGTGTAGTAGTCATGGGACCAACTCACATTACGACTTCAGGACGCTGATGTGCCCAAGGCAACGATCCTCAGCATACCTGACCCGCACGATTATACGGCCTTTATCGTGGACTAACTATGTTTATTTGTCCGTATTTTTGTTGCCATCGTCCAATTACCACTGCTTCAGGGTATAATGACGGCATGCCCCACCGCACCCCCATCACTCCTGCTGGTCGCCGCAAGCCCGACGCCACCCATGCGCCCGGTGCCCCCGCATTCCCCCATCTGGACCCCCTGACGCAAATCCTCGACGACATTCATCTGCGGTGCATGGTCCCCGGGGCTCATGAAATGACCGCGCCGTGGGGTGTGCGTTTCGGCGCTGGCAACGCGCAGGATTTTCGCCGTCAACTGGAAACACTAGGCCTGCCCCTGCCCGCGCATGATCCCCCCGCCATGCAGGGCGCTCTGGTGGCAGTGCTCGATGGCAACTGCTGCCTCACCGTGGAAAAACATCGCATCAAACTCGCACTCACCACCGGCGACGTCGTCCTGATCACCCGCAAAGACCCGTTTATTCTCCGCGACACCTGGACCTCCCCCGTCCGGGAAGTCCACGAATTGATCCGCCGCGAGGATATCGAACAGCAGCGCGGCTTGCGCTGGGGCCACGGCGGTGCCCGCACCACGTTTCTGGGCGGAGCATTTCATTTCGCCGATGAAGAGCGCCATCCCCTGCTGGCCTCCCTGCCCCCGGTCATCCACGTGCGCAGTACCGATTTAAACACGACCCCATGGCTGGAAAGTACGCTAAAGTTCCTCACCAGCGAACTGACCACCCACCTGCCCGGCGCCCAGAGCATCGTCAACCATCTGGTGCATGTCCTGTTCGTTCAAGCCGTCCGCGCCTATGCCGCCACCCGCCCCGGCCCCGCGCCGCGCTCGGGTTTTCAGGCTATTTTCGATTCCGAACTCGCCCCCGTGCTGGGCCACATGCACTCGCGCCCGGAAGCCCCTTGGACCGTCGCCAGTCTGGCCGCCCAGGCCTGCATCAGCCGTAGCGCCTTCTCCGCCCGTTTCACCGCCACCATCGGCAGCCCCCCGCTGCACTATCTGACCGAATGCCGGATGCGCAAAGCCCGCTCCCTGCTGCGTAATAGCAGTCTGGGCATCAAAGCCATCGCCATTAAAGTGGGTTATTCCAACGAATCCGCCTTCAGCAACGCCTTCAAACGCGCCACCGGCACCTCCCCCGGCCAGTACCGCCGCGCCCAAGCCAAGCCCTGAACCCAACAATTAGCCCCACCGCCTAAATCAATGCCGGAGCTGCTTATCCATTATGCAAGTTAATACAGCCCTCGCCTTTGTCAGTTCCATCGACGTGCCTATCAGTGATCGAATGACGGCAAATGCGTACTCCACCATCACTCATCTACTATCAGAGGCAACATAAGCCCTCGTTCCTTTACACGTCGGATAGCGCGGACACCCCCAGAATTGGGTACCGGCCCGTATGCCCTGGCGTGCTGTTCGTAAGATCATTTCGCTGTTACACAATGGGCAACATGGAACTGGTGTTGTGGTTCTTGCCTCTGGTTGCGAGCGATTGACCACCTTACCTTGTTGGGCACTTTGTATCAATGCTACCAACCGAGGACCATCAATCACTTCCAACTGTGGGCTCTCACGGACAAAGCGGTGAGCCTCAGTCGTCAAGCGACCGGAAGTCACCAAAATCCCTTTATCCGCATGGGCACTTACAACTACACCCAATAACTCGCGTACTGTCGTAACCCCCACTTTATACGTCCGCCATTGCTTGCATTGCACCATCACCTTTTGACCATGACCATGTAAAACCACATCCACACCACCGTCGCCACCACGATTCCCCACTACCTCAGCACTATAACCCTGACAGCGATAAGCTTCACAAATCAGGCGCTCAAAATCCTGCCAAGCCATCGCCCGAATCGAACCCAGTCCCGTCTGACTGGCGAGTAAATAACGATTTTTGAATTTCCATAACTCCGCCATACCCCACGCCAGCAGAATCGCTCCCCCCATCAACCACGATAACAACCCACAGACCGACCGGAGCAATTCGCCAGAGTTTTTATCTGTCGTGATAAAACTGGGCACCAATAATCGTAACAGCAGAAACACCACCAACGCTAAAATCGGCCCGACCCAAAACGGGAAGTATTTTAACATCTCAAAAATAACATCGAGCAGGGGCTCCTCGCGTCGGCGTGCCATTTTAAAATCCCTTCTGAACGATTACCAGTAATGCGAGACATGAAGACAAAGGCCATTGTAACTCGAAAAATGCGACTAACCAAGACATTCATCTTATTACCATCCACCCCGCAGCGACCCGAAACCACCCACATCAACACCGAGGAAATC
>JBAXGE010000036.1:0-16840 GCA_037139555.1 Phycisphaerae bacterium | reverse complement strand
ATGCACTTGCGCTGCGGGTCAAAGAATAGCTCGCGCGGGTCATACCCCGGCTTGCTGTGAATATCCACCCCAAATTGCCACTGCGGCTTTTCGCTGTCGTCCTGCCACCAGTCATGGGCGAACCAGGCCGTCGGCTGCGCCAGCAGCATCAACTTCCCGCTGCGTGGACTATCCATACCCACCGCCACCAGATCCTCTGGCGTGGTCAGCATCCGCCCCAGCCCCGGCAAATCCTTCAGCACCCCGGCCACCTCTGCCACTGTCGCCCCGCGCAGATACACATACGCAATCTGATGATCCACCATGGCAAACGCCCGGCTCTGGGCATAATCCACCACCAGCTTGCCCGTCGCATCGGCAGTGGTCTTCAATAACCCCGCATTACGCAATGCCAGATTCGGCATGACCACCGTATCCACCGGCACAATCCCATAATCACCCGCCACGATCACCTGACCGCCATCCGCCTGCACCGCAGCGATCAATTCCCCCAGCAACGCATCGACGGCCGTCAGGTCTGCCGCGATGGCCGGATGCTCCGGCCCCAATCGCTGCAGGTTGTAATCCAGGTGGGGGAGGTAAACCAGTTGCAGGTCCGGCTGCTGGTTCCGCCAGACGCTGATGGCCGCCTGCGTGATCCACTGCGTGCTTTCGATCCCCGCCATCGGCCCCCAATATTTATGCAGCGGGAACGGCCCGAGCTTGGCCGTCAGTTCCGCGTTCAATTCCGCCGGCTGGCTCCAGCACGTGCTGATGGTCTTGCCGTCGGGGGTATGTGTAGGCTTGGGCGTCAGGACAATATCCGCCGCCCCGCCCATGCTTTGTTGCCAGAATAGCTGGGCGACTTTAAGTTTCTTACCCGCCCAAAAGCGTGGCTTTTGCAGCAGTGTATTGGACTGTTCCCAAAACGACACCTGCTGCCGTGTGGCGGCATGATTGCTCAGGTCCAGATGGCCCTGCAACTCCGGCTGGTCAAAGGTATACAGCCCATTGGCGATGATGCCATGTTCCCCCGGCAGGGCCCCGGTGCTCATCGTCGCCTGCACGCTGCACGTCAGGCCGGGGAACAGCGGGCTGAGGCGTGTACTATAGCCCAGTTTGCCCAGATTGGCTGGTACGCCAAACCGCTTGAGCAACGCTTCGTTCAAACCCGCCACCAGAATAAAACAGACACGGGCCATGGCCGACTCCTGACGCAAATGGGGTAAAATGCCGTAAAATGCTTATGCTAGATAAACTACTGAAGATTAGTCCTATTGCCAGCGAGTTGCAAATGATTGATGTCGTTTTTTTACCTTCGCTCCTGCGTCCCCAGCACACCACCGGCGCCCGGGTTGTGGTGCTGGATGTCCTGCGTGCCACCAGCACCATGGTGACCGCCCTGGCCCATGGTGCCACGGCTATTCATTACGTCGCCGAACCTGCTGCCGCATTGGCCCAAAAAGCCGCGCTCCCCGGCGCGTTGGCCTGCGGCGAACGTGACTGTCTCAAGTTCCCCGGCTTTGATCTGGGCAACTCACCCGCTGAATTTATCCCCGCCGTGGTACAGGGCAAAACCCTCATATGCTCCACCACCAACGGCACCCGCGCCCTATTGGCCGCCCATGGTGCCAGTGAAATCCTGCTGGGCAGCCTACTCAACGCCCAAGCCACCGCCCAATGGCTGTCCCGCGATGTCTTTGGTGCCCCGATTACATTGCTGTGCGCTGGCACGCAAGGAGCCCATGCCATCGAAGACGTCATCGGTGCCGGTGCTATCCTCTGGAATCTGCTGCAACAAACCTACCGCCCCGACTTGCCCTTTACCGACACGGCCTGGATGGCCTATCACACCTTCGCCGCCACCCGCAGCCGGTTACCCGCCGCCCTGCGCCTCGGGCAGGGGGGTATCAACCTGATTTCCGCCGGTCTGGAAAGCGACATTGACCGCTGCGCCGAACTGGATAGCCAACCCCTCGTGGCCAAGGTAGACCCCGCCACGCAGACCATCCGCCAGATGTTCGTGCCGTTAACCTGACCTTATTTCCCGGCCAGTAATTCCCGCCCCAGCGTGTTGAGCACTTCAATGCCCGCCTTGAGCTTGGCATCGCTGGTGGCATAACTCAGCCGGAAATGCGTGTCGCGGCCCGAGAATACATTACCCGGAATCACCAATACATTGCGTTCAATGGCGCGCTGGGCAAAGTCCGTCGCGCTGCCGCCGCCGGGGACCTGCGGGAACATATAAAACGCCCCGTTGGGCCGGTTGATCGGGAAAACTTCACGCAGGCCGTTATATACCAGATCGCGCTTCGCCGCATACGCCGTGATATACGGCGTCATATCCACCGGCGTGCGCAGTTCCATATCCAGCGCCGCATATTGCACCATCGAAGGCGCACAAACAAACGTGTACTGCTGCAGCTTGGTCATCTGTTCGATAATCGCCTGCGGCCCGGCCACATACCCCAGCCGCCAGCCCGTCATGCCATACGTCTTGGAATAACCCTTGAGCTGCAGGCACTGCTTGGGCAGCAGCGGCGCGATGCTCACATGCGGCGTGTAATTGAACGCGTCATAGATTTCATCCGAGATCACCAGCAGATTATGCCGTTTGGCCACGTCCGCCAACGCTGCCAACTCCGCCTGATCATACGTGATGCCCGTGGGATTATTGGGCGAACACACGATGATCAATTTGGTGCGCGGCGTGATCGCCGCCTCGAAACGTTCGGGATGCAGCCGGAAATCCGGGTACGTATCCACCGCCACCGGCACCGCCCCGCACAGCTTGGGCAGATGCTTGTACATCACAAAGTAGGGGTCCGCGAACAGCACTTCATCGCCGGGATTCAGCGTGGCAAACATCGCCAGCACCAGCCCCGCCGATGTGCCCGAAATCATCAGCGTGCCAAATTCGTTCCACTGCGTGGCCGCGCTCACGCGCTGCCGCACCAGTGCATTCAACTCCGGCAAGCCCTGCGTCTGGGTATAGCGATTCTGCCCCGCCGTCACCGCCTTGATACACGCGGCCTTCAGCGATTCGGGCACATCAAAGTCCGGCTGACCAATTGATAGATTGATCGGGTCCTTGAGCTTCGCCGCCAGATCAAACACTTTGCGGATGCCCGAGGCATCTATCTGGTGACAACGTTCCGCCAGACACTGGCTTGCGTCAAACATGGTTGGTTACTCCATAATACCAGCGCCCGACCAAGGGTCGGGCGCTGCGAACTTCTTGTTGTCTCATCCCGCGCCGCTTAGGCCTGCGGGCGGTGATATTGTTGCCCGGTCAGCCGTTCAAAGGCTTCCATATACTTCGCCCGCGTGTGATGCACCACATCCGCCGGCAGCGCCGGGGCGGGGGGTTGCTTGTTCCACGCGGTCGTTTCCAGATAGTTGCGCACATACTGCTTGTCGAAACTCGGCTGGTCGCGGCCTACTTTGTATTGATCCGCCGGCCAGAAACGCGAACTGTCCGGCGTCAGCACTTCATCAATCACAATCAACTGCCCATCAGAGGTCACGCCGAATTCAAACTTGGTATCGGCAATGATGATGCCCAGATCCCGGGCATACTCTGCCGCCGTGTTGTACAGCGTCAGACTCAGTTCCTGCAACCGCAGGGCCATATCCTTGCCAATCTGCTGGGAAATCTGGGCAAAGCTGATCGGTTCATCATGCCCCACCGCCGCCTTGGTGGACGGCGTGAAAATCGGTTCCGGCAGCTTCTGACATAATTGCATCCCGGCGGGCAGCTTGATCCCGCTGACGCTGCCGGTTTGCTGATATTCTTTCCACCCGCCCCCGGCCAGATAGCCGCGGACCACACATTCCACCGGAATCACATCCGCCTTGCGGGCAATCACGCTACGCCCCACCAATTGTTCGGCAAAGGGCAGTAAATCCTTGGGGAAATGATTGATTTCCGTGGCCAGCAAATGGTTCGGGCAGACATCCTTGAGGAATTTGAACCAAAAATTACTGATTTGCGTAAGAATGATCCCCTTGTCCGGGATACCATTGGGCATCACCGCATCAAACGCACTGATCCGGTCGGACGCCACGATCAAAAGCTTTTCGCCCAGATCATACACATCACGCACCTTGCCGCGTTTGACTTTGTAGCCGGGGATTTGAGTTTCGAGAATGGCTGACATAAGGGGTACTCCTGATTTATAAAGTAGTGGTAGTGTGACGCAAGACGGGCAAAATCACAAGTGGCAATAATAGGTATTTGCCTTGCCCGCCAAGCCATATCGGTATATGCTCAACCCCTTTGCTTGGGAGTTTTAGTTTATGGCCGGATATGACCACATAGCAATCGAGCCAAAATGGCAGCAGTTTTGGCAGCAACATGGCGTCTACGCGGCGGTTCGCGACCCTGCCAAGCCTAAATTTTACGCTTTGGACATGTTCCCCTACCCCTCGGGCGAAGGCCTGCACGTCGGCCACCCCGAAGGCTACACCGCCTCGGATATTGTTTCACGCTACAAACGGGCCAAAGGCTTCGCCGTCATGCACCCCATGGGTTGGGATGCTTTCGGTCTGCCCGCCGAACAATACGCGATCAAGAATAACACCCACCCGCGTGTCACCACGCAAAAAAATATCGCCCGGTTCCGCAAACAATTGCAGAACCTCGGTTTTTCCTATGATTGGGCCCGCGAGGTCGATACCACCGATCCCAAATATTTCCGCTGGACCCAGTGGATTTTCCTCACCCTGTTTAACACGTGGTTCGATACCGCCGCCAACCGCGGTCGGCCCATTGCCGAACTCATCGCCGAATTCCGCAGCGGCCAGCGGCCCCTGCCTGCCAATGCCGGCGCGACCACATGGGATGCCCTGACTCCCACGCAGCAGCGTCAACTCCTCGCCGACTACCGGCTGGCCTACCAATCCGATGTCGCCGTCAACTGGTGCCAATCGTTGGGCACCGTCTTGGCTAACGAAGAAGTCATTGATGGCAAGTCCGAAGTGGGGGGGTTCCCCGTCGAACGCCGGCCCATGCGGCAATGGATGCTGCGCATCACCGCCTACGCCCAGCGGCTGGTGGATGGTCTGAAAGATTTGCAGTGGAGCGACTCGCTGAAAGAAATGCAGCGTAACTGGGTCGGCCGCAGCGAAGGCGCGGAAGTCACCTTCGCCGTGGACAACGGCGCCAGCCTGACCGTCTTCACCACCCGGCCCGATACGCTCTATGGCGCGACCTACATGGTCATCGCCCCCGAGCATCCTCTGGCCCAGAATGTCCCCGCCGCCCAGCGCGCCGCCGTGGCCGCCTATGCCGCCATGGCCGCGGGCCGTTCCGAACGTCAGCGTCAGGAAGACACCCGCAAAACCGGCGAATTCACCGGCCTCTATGCCATCAACCCCGTCAACAACGCCAAGCTGCCCATCTACGTCTCCGACTATGTGCTGATGAGCTACGGCACCGGCGCCATCATGGCCGTGCCCGCCCATGACGAGCGCGATTTTGAATTCGCCACCGTGTTCAAACTCCCGATCATTCAGGTCGTCGCCCCCGCCGATGGTAAGCCGTGGGACGGCAAAGCCGCCCTCGCCGCCGATGGCGTTGCGATTAATTCCCCGTGGATCGAAGGCCTGGGCACCGAGGCGGCGCAAATCAAGATGATTGACCTGCTGGAAGAGCGCGGCATCGGCAAGCGCCGCGTGAATTTCAAAATCCGCGACTGGCTCTTCAGCCGTCAGCGTTATTGGGGCGAACCCTTCCCGCTGGTGCATCTGGAAGATGGCACCACCGTGGCGCTCGCGCCCGACCAACTGCCGCTGGAATTGCCCGAATTGGAAGACTTCAAGCCCACCGGCACCATTGATCCGCCCCTGAGCAAAGCCCCTCACTGGCATCAGGTCCATGTCGTCCTGGAATCCGACCATGGCAACGCCGTGGCCCGCGTTGTACCCGCCGGCACACCCGGGGCCGTCGCCGCACGTCGCGAACTCAACACCATGCCCCAGTGGGCCGGTTCCTGCTGGTATTATCTGCGTTATCTCGACGCCGACAACGATCAGAACTTCATCAGCCCCGAGGCCGAACGCTTCTGGATGGGCAACACCGGCGTAGATCTCTACATCGGTGGCGTCGAACACGCCGTGCTGCATCTGCTCTATTCGCGTTTTTGGCATCAGGTCCTGTTCGATCGCGGGTTGGTCCAAAGCCACGAACCCTTCCGCCGTCTGGTCAATCAGGGCCTGATTCTCGGCGAGGCTGAATATACGCTCTTCAGCACCGAAGCGGGAGAAGCCGTTTCGCTCGAACAGGTTGATTCCCAGTGGAACACGCGCGTTGTGGATGGCCGGCTGCAAACCATCAGCCAACATCTCGCCACCGGCGCGCTGCTGGTGGGGCGTGCGGTGGATGTCACCGAAGTCGAAAAGAAGGGCGAAGGCTTCGTCCTGCGCGCCAATCCCGCCATTCGCGTGGACGGCCGCGCCTTTAAGATGTCCAAGTCCCGCGGCAACGTGGTCAACCCCGACGATGTGGTGCGCAACTACGGTGCCGATTCCCTGCGGCTGTTCGAAATGTTCATGGGCCCGCTGGAACAGGTCAAACCCTGGTCCACCGCCGGCGTGGAAGGCGTCTATCGCTTCCTGCAGCGCATCTGGCGCAACCTGATTGACACCGAAGAACCCGATCCCACCCTGGCCATCAAAGTGGTCCATCAAGGCCCCGACGGGCAATGGTACAACGGGAGTGGTGTGCTGCCCGCTGCCGCGCAGGCGCAGGCCGCCGCCGACGCCGAAGCCATCCAGCGTCCCCTGCACCGCGTCATCCGCAAAGTGGGCGACGACATCGAACGCCTCGGGTTTAATACCGCCATCAGTGCCATGATGGAGTTCAACAACGCGCTCGCCAAGCTGACATACATCCCGCAGGATGTCGCCGTGACGCTGCTGCGGATTTTGGAACCCTTCGCTCCGCACTTTGCCGAAGAAGTCTATCACCGGCTGGTGCCCGTGGGCTATCGTTCCATCACCGAGATGCCCTGGCCGCTCTTTGACCCCGCGATGTGTCTGGATCGCGAAATCGAACTGCCGGTTTCCATCAACGGCAAATTGCGCGCCCGGATCAAAGTCCCCGCCGATGCCGAAGATGCCGTGGTCCTTGCCCAGGCGCTGGCCGAACCCGAAGTGCTCAAGCACCTCGCCGGCCAACCGCCCAAGCGTACCATTGTCGTCAAAGGCAAAATGGTGAATCTGGTGGTCTAAAATAGTCTGAACGTCTATGGAACAATGGTACCGTAACATCATCTCCGGCCAAAAGGCCAGCGCCCCGGCGGCCATCCTGCGCGTACTCCTGCGCACGCTGGGGCTGTTTTATGGGCTGCTGATCCGGGCGCGGAATTTCCTCTATGACTACCAGTTTATCGAGGCCCGCCGTCTGCCCGTGCCGGTGATTTCCATCGGCAACATCACCACCGGTGGTACCGGCAAGACGCCCACGGTCATCATGGTCGTCCGCACGCTGCGGGCCCTGGGCCATCGTCCCGCCGTCCTCACCCGTGGCTACGGCAGCAAGCCCGGCCAGATTGCCGACGAAGTGCAGGTCATGCGCAATCTCTGTCCCGATGTGCCCGTGGTGGTCAATTCCAACCGCTACGCCGGGGGCCTGACCGCCATCCAGCAGCATGGCGCCGATTGTGTCGTGCTCGATGACGGCTTCCAGCACCGCCGTCTGCATCGCGACTTTGACATTGTGCTTGTGGATGCCACCCAGCCGCTGGGCATCCCCGCCATGCTCCCCGGCGGTACCCTGCGCGAACCCCCGCAATCGCTGGCCCGTGCCCATGCCGTGATGCTGACGCGCTGCGAGCAGATCAGCGCGGAACTCGCTGACTTTGCCGCCGGTCTGATGACCAATTGGGTTCATCAGCGGCTGGTCTTCCAGCAATACACCACCGTCAAAGGCGTCACCGACCGCAGCGGCGCCCCCGTGGTTATCGGCGGACAGAACGTTCTCGCCTTCGCCGGTATCGGTAATCCCGAAGGCTTCCTCGCCACCATTCGCACGCTCGGTCTGGTGCCCACCGCCACGTATTGGTTCCCCGATCATCACCCCTATAACCAGCCTGACGATCAGGCCCGGCTCATGGAATTGCACCGCGAATTCGCCCCCGAGGCCTGGGTTACCACCGCCAAAGATGCGGTCAAACTGACCCAACTGCAACCGCCTGTCCCCCTGTGGAAAGTGGACATCGAGGCCAATCTCGCCGGGTATCAGCAGGAACTCTTCACCGAAGAATTGGCCCATCTGTTCTTGCGGTTCAACCCCGCGGCCACGGTTCCGCCGGTGGCCCCGGTCGTGCAGGCGTAACGTACTATGGCTGATCTCTTTGCCCAACATCGCGAACTGCGCCGCCGCGCCGCCCAGCCGTTGGCCGCGCGCATGCGGCCGCGTAATCTCGATGAATTCGTCGGCCAGACCCACATCCTCGGCCCGGGCAAACTGCTCCGCCGCATGATCGAAGCCGACCGCCTCACCAGTCTGATTTTCTACGGTCCCCCCGGCACCGGCAAGACCACCCTTGCTCATCTGATTGCCGCCCGCACCCATGCGCAATTCTGCGAACTTAACGCCGCCTCCGTGGGCGTCAAGGAAGTCCGCGAAGTCATCACCTCCGCCAAAACCATGCTCGAATCCACCGGCCAGCGGACCGTCCTCTTTCTCGATGAAATCCACCGCTTCAACCGCGCCCAGCAGGATATTCTCCTGCCCGATGTCGAACAGGGCGTGATTATCCTCGTCGGCGCCACGACCGAAAATCCCTTCTTTGCCGTCAATGCCCCGCTGGTCTCGCGTTCCCAGATTTTCCAGTTTGAAACTCTCGCCCCCGCGGACATCCTCGCCCTGCTCGATCGCGCCCTGAATGATCCCCAGCGCGGCTTCGGGGGCGTGCCCATCACCGTCACCCTAGACGCCCTCGCCCACTGGGCCGATATGTGCGATGGCGATGCCCGCCGTGCCCTGATGGCGCTGGAAATCGCCGTCCTGTCTCAGATGGCGGCAGTGGGGGACACCCCGGCCACCAGCATCACCATTGACCGCGCTGTGGCTTCCGATTCCATTCAACGCAAAGCCGTCGTCTACGATGCCACCGGTGACCAGCATTACGACGCCGCCAGCGCCCTGATCAAATCCGTCCGCGGCAGCGATCCCGACGCCGCGGTCTACTGGCTGGCCTACATGCTCGAAGCCGGCGAAGACCCGCGTTTTCTGGCCCGGCGTTTGGCTATTCTCGCTTCCGAAGACATCGGCAACGCCGACCCCACCGCCCTGATTCTCGCCGCCGCCGCCCTGCAGGTGGTCCAGTTCATCGGTCTGCCCGAATGCCAGCTCACCCTGTCCCAACTGGCCACCTACCTGGCCTGTAGCCCCAAATCCAACGCCGCCACCCTCGCCATCGGCGAGGCCACCGCCGATGTGAAGGCCCAACGCACTGTCCCCGTCCCCCGGCACCTGCGCGACGGCCACTATCCCGGTGCCATCAAACTCGGCCACACTGGCTATCTGTACCCGCACGATTATCCCGAAGGTTATGTGCCCCAAACGTATCTCGGCGTGGATAAGGAATATTATCGACCCACCCCGCGCGGCCGCGAAGGGGCCTTCAAAGACTACCTTGATAAATTGCGCCAGGCGCGCGCTGCTCAAGCTGCCACCGCACCCAAGGAGCCCCCCGATGCCACTGCGCAAAAATAAAGAAGGCCGTGAACCTTCGCTGCGGTTAATAGGTGGTAGCCCTCAGGCTCCATCCGTTTCGTACGTGTCCAGCGGGTCAGCGGCCTTCTTTAATCGTTCTGGTTTCTCTTTTGAAACCAGTCTTATTGACTTGTCTATATCCCATTGTAAACAGCGCGAATCTTGATGGAAGCAAAATCCGCCGAGAATATTTCCGCCCCTGCAGCCCCGTCCGGCTCCTGCCGAACCGAGGGGTCATGCGGCTACACGCTGCGCATTTTTCCACGCTGTCCGCACCGGCGCATGCTACTATTAATGCTCGGGTTCTGCCTGCTGTTGGCGCTGGTTTATCTCCCGCAAAGTCAGGACTTCAAACTCTTCGGCCTCTACGATCAGGGCGCCATTATCAAAGCCAACCAGCTCTATTGGCAGCAGGGCTGGATTCCCATCCGCGACTTCGGCTATTCCTACGGACTCGGCAGCTTGCTCCTCGGCGGCGCCGTCTTACCACTCGTGAATTACAGCCCGTGGGGTCATTGGCTATTGATGCTCGCCGGTCAACTCGCGTTGGTCGCGGCCGTCTGGTCTATCCTCACCTATCTGCCTATGACGCGCAGCTTGTGGCTGCTGGTTTTTGTCTCCTGGCCTTTGTGGATTCTGCCCAATTACCTCACGTACATGCACGTCTACGAAGCTGCCTTGCTGACATTCGCTATTTCTCTCGCGCTCCGGCAACGCTTCGGCTGGGCCCTCGCCCTGTGCACACTGACCCTGTTTCTCAAACCCTCCATGGCCTACCTGCTGGGCGCCCTGCTCGTGGCCGTCTGGTTCTGGCATTATCGCGCTGACGGCTGGTATCGTCCCGGCCGCCTGCTGAGTTTGCTCGCGCCCAGTCTCCTGGTGGGGGGGCTAGGGGTTGCCTTGCTCGCCGTATGTTTCGGCCTGACCGTGACGCTCCAATCACTCTTACCCCTCACCGGCGGGCGCAGCTATCAGGCCATGGACTTCGGCTTCTTCCGCGCCGGCCGCGCCTTCTGGCTGCCCCAGTTGGCCTCTTTCTCGGACTACGTTTCCTACTACCTCTTCAGCCCTGCCGCCTGGTGGCTGCTCTGCACGGTGGGGCTGCTAACCGCACTCCTCCACCGCCGCGCCCTCTGGCGCAATACCCCCGCAGGTCGCCTCTGGCTCCTCGCCGGTGGGGTGCATTTCGCCTTCATCTTCCTGCTCTACGCCTGGCCTGGCTCGTGGATTTATTACTCCTGGGCCCTGGGGCTGATCAGCATCGCCACACTGCTAATCTGGCATAAAACCTGGCCCGTCTGGCTGCTGACCGCCCTTGCGCTCATCGGCCAACTGGCCTGGCTGGCCAGTATTAACGACGCCTGGCAATACAAACCCCGCGTCACCACCGCCGGGCAGCTTTGGATTTATCAGGACATGCAAACCGAGCTGGCAGAAATCCAAGCCCGCACCCCGCCCGGCACGCTCTGGCTCACCAACGGCATCTTGGAACGTATGTTGCCCAACGTACAAACCCCGCAAGTCTGGTTCCTCAGCCCCGAACTCCTGCTCCCCGCCGACCTCACCCGCCTCCGCGCCCAAATCCAATCCGCCCCCTGCGTGGTCACCTACACCATCTACGATCCCCGGCAGGAAGCCTGGAACTGGCCCGACCTCGCCGACCTCCGCGCCCACTACACCCCTGTCTGGTCCAACCAGCAATTCACCATCTGGATGCCCGCAGTAAAGTAGCGAGACTTTGCTATATATGAAAGGAATTGAAAAAAAGTCATCCGAGGGATGCGTTTCTGTACTTATCGCGCTTCATTTTGCGGCGGCTCGGTCCCCGTCAATGTTCGCTTTCGGCGTGCCGTAAGGAATCCCACCCATACAATACCGGCGACCGTTACGGGTAATACCACCAACTCAAACAAGCTTGGGTTGGTTAGGTCAAAGAAGTCTGCGGTCGCCTCTCCGTATCCGTCGAGTAGGAGTGATTTCTTGAAGTGGGTCATACGATGGTTTCCGCGGATGCCGTCGAAAAAGCCGGGATTCTGCTGGATTACGTCATCAGTCGTGATGACGTAATCCCATTGGTTGAGATTTTCTGTGACAAGACTGGATCTGTGCATGCGCCCCGCGAAATATAGCACCGCAAACGCGACGATGAGACACAACACCTTCATGAAGACCTTCAACATTGATATCTCCAGAAAAGCGGTTATCGTGCAGTACTGATTACCGTGTGCGGCTACATTCCGCCTAGAGGGCAATCCCATACCTGCCCGCGTATGCTCCGCACACGCCCGTCGCAATAATCGGGATTATACGTATCGTATCCCTTTCTAGCTAACCAAAATATTATCTCTCACCCCAGCTTCCACTGCCGGATAAACGCATTCCCCTGCCGTTCCCAGCCAATCTGCGTCATGCCCCCATGCCCGCTGTACACGCGCGTGTCATCGGGCAATTTCATCACCCGTCGCAGACTCGCCTGCAAATCTGTGATACTGCACCCCGGAAAGTCATACCTGCCCACGCCCCCGGCAAACAGCAGGTCCCCGCTGAATAGCGCCTTTTCCGCCGCACAATAAAACGCACACAACCCCGGCGCATGCCCCGGCACATGCAGCACCTCAAACTTCAGACTCCCCACCGTCAATTTCTGCCCGTCTTCCAGATATACATCAATCTTACCCGGCGGAATCGTGAACGGCAGTTGATACAGACTCGACCCCGGCTTGATCAGCATTGGCTCGTCCAGCCGGTGCATGTAAAACTTCACCCCCGGCACAGCCTGCCGCACCAGATCATGATCCACCAGATGGTCCCAGTGTCCATGGGTAAAGAACACCGCCTTGATCTTCAGCCCCCGGCTCTGGGCCAGTTCCAGCAGCTCATTCACCGCATCCTGCGGGGCGTCAATCAGTACTGCTTCCTGCGTGGTTTCATCGCCCACCAGATAGCCGTTGGTATCCGCCAGCCCGCCGCAGCGTGTTTCGATAATCATGACTCGCTCCGTAGTTGTTTCATTATAGCCTGTGCCCCGCGGCTGTTCAGCGCCTCCAGCAACGGTTGCTGCAAAGCCTGCAATGCCTGCGCCCCGTCCGTCTGCGTCATCAGCGTCGCCCGCGCTTCGCTGCTCCCATCCGGCAACGCCACAATCCCGCGCACAATCCACCCCGGCTGCCGCACGCCGTTCACCACCCCGCGCGGCACTGCACACACCCCAATCGGCGATTGGCAGTTTGCCCCCAGTGCTTTCACGATCGCCCGCTCAAATTCCCATGCCGCCCCGGTCGTCACATCATGCAGATGCCCCAGCGCCGCCCGCATCATGGCATCGTCACTGCGGCACTGCAGCGCCAACACCCCTTGCCCCGCCGCCGGGATAAATGTCTCCACCGCCAGCGCTTCCGCCGTGGCCGGCAGCAGGCACGCCCGCTTCAACCCTGCCATGGCCAGAAACGTCCCCGCCACCTCACCGGCTTCCACCTTGCGCAGGCGCGTATCAATATTCCCGCGGAATTCGCACGTGGTCACATCTTTGCGTAGCTGTAACAATTGCGCCCGCCGTCGTTGCGATGAGGTGCCCACCACCGCCCCGGCGGGTAATTCGGCCAGACTCATCCCGTTCCAGCCGATCCACGCATCGCGCGGGTCTTCCCGTACCGGCGTGGCCGCGATGACCAGCCCCGGCGGACAGTCCACCGGCATATCCTTCGCCGAATGCACCGCCATGTCCACCTGCCCGCTCAGCAGCGCGTCTTCGATCTCTTTGACGAACAGTCCCTTACCGCCGATGTTGCTCAGTGCTCCACTGGTAATCTGGTCCCCGCGCGTGCGGATGATGGTCAGTTCCACCGCGTTCGGGTCCAGCCAGCGCTGCACCTGATCGCGGATCATGATCGCCTGCGTCCGGGCCAAAAAACTGCCCCGGGTGCCGATCCGAATCGTGCTGCGCGTCGTGGTCATAAAGCCTCGGTCCCCGCGGCGTTAGGCCACCACCGCGTCCACTTCGATTTCAATCAGCGCTTCGGTATCAATCAACCGGCCCACCTGCACGATGGTCGTCGCCGGGCGAATGTCGCCGAATACCGCGCCATGCACCACCGCCACCTTTTCCCATTCACTCACATCCGTGACATACATGCGGGTCCGCACCACATCGGTGATCTTGGCCCCCAAGGCTTCGAGCGCCCCGGCGATAATATCCAGTGACCGCTGGGCCTGGGCACCCACATCCGGGGTATAGGTCTTGTCGGCGTTGATGCCCACCGTCCCGGTCACAAAGATCATCTGGCCCTTGCGCACCGCCCGTGAATAACCCAGCTTGGGTTCCCACGCCGATCCGGTCGAACAGGTCTTCATGCCGTGCCGTTCCACGATGCTGTATTGCGGTAGATTTGCCATCGGTTCATACTCCTGAAAATACGTTAAATTCCAGCGTCGCCATCATAGCCCAGGAGGGGCGATAAATACAGTCTCCAGCACAACTTGCCCGCTCCGTCGCAGGTTGCGCCGCCCTGCGCGACCTGCCGTACCTGCTCGGGAGGTGAAATAACTTTGCCCCGGTTGCGTTATACTCCCCGACACGACAATTGGTGCATCGTTGTTGTCGTACGAATAATATTTATGTGGAGATTCTGCATGTTGAAGTCCTTATCCGCCAGTCTCTTGGTGGGGTTGTCACTCGCCAGTCTGGCCGTGGCCGCCGATCACCCCCGTCTGCTCTTTTCCGTCAAGGACATGGATGCCCTCCGCATGCGTGTCAAGCAGGAACCCTATGCCACCATGGTCAAAACTTTGAATGCCGATCTGGACAAAGACAACTGGGGCGTCGGTCCCGCCACGGCCGGTTATGACCAGATCATGTCCGCTCATCGTTATGCGTTCATGTATCAACTCACCAAAAACGATGCCTTCGCCAAAAAAGCCCGCGACCTTTTAACCCCCTATCTTGAGGGCAGAAATTGGGCCAACCCGCGCACCAAAGGTCTAACCCTCTTTGTGAATGGGGCTTACGCCGGATTGGTCTATGACTACTGCTACGGCGCCCCGTCATGGGATGACGCCTACGCCAAGACCGTCTCCGCCAAAATCAAACAGATGGGCGATGTGGTCCTGAAAAGCGGCGGCGCGGAACAAAACAACAGCCCCGCCAGCAACTGGCAGGGCCTGCGCTACTCCACCGGCGGGTTGATGATGCTGGCCACCGATGAGGCCACCGATGCCACCGCCGTGGATGGCGCCTATGGCCGGGTGATCCGTTATCTCAACGAAAATCTCGGCAACAGTTCCACCTCGCGCGGCTGGAATATCGAAGGCCTCGGCTACACCTTTTACCCCATGGGTAACGGCGTCGCCCCCTTCCTGATCGCCCTCAAACGGCACAAACCTGAAGTTGATTTCCACAAAGATGCCCCCGCACTCAAGTGGACCCTTTGGACCACCTATGCCAGTATGGTCACCACACCCACCGGCCTGTGGCGCCCCGACTTTGGTGATGATAACCCCGGCACCAATGGCGAAGGCTGCTATGGCTTCGCGTTCTACTTTGCGCCCGATGAAATCAAGCCCGCCCTCAAGTTCTGGTACGACCGCACCATCGGCATCAAGGGCAACCGCACCTACGATGCAGGCCGCTTTGGCACCGTCTCCAGCATTCTCTTTTACCCCGCCGATCTGGCGGAAAAAGACCCCATGACCGTGCCCGCCTGGCGCGAGGCCCTCGCCGATACCGGCGGTGTTGGCTATACCGTCTTCCGCAACCACTATAAAGACAATACCGATATCGTCGCCCAGCTCTACGCTAAACTCCGCGGCAACAAAGGCCACGGCGGTCCCGATGCCCTCAGCTTCCGCATCGTCGGCCTCGATACCATCTGGGGCACCGGCGGGGGGCGCTACGGTCCCAAGACCAATGGCCAGGACACCTATTGGCGCTCGCAAAACACGCTCTATCCCGTGGACCCCGATGCCCGCCTGACGGATAATGCCAACCGAGGCAAGTATGTCGGCAAGCCCGTGCTCAATGCCGACGGTGGTGGGGGCGTGGTGATGAACATCGCCCAAAACAACGTGGGCACCGCCAACCACACCCGCCGCTTCTTCGCGGACTTCAGCCAAAGCGGCGCCAATGCCGCCTTTGTCATCAGCGACACTTCCGACGATGGCAAGTTCTGGCAGATGGCCACGCTGGAAACCAACAAGATCACCACGGATAAAAACAGCTTCACCATCACCACCGCCACCGGCCACACCCTCAAAGGCACCGTGCTCTATCCCGCCACGACCACCTTCAACGTCGGCACCCGCCTGCGTGGCTCGGATGTTGGCCCCATCAAAAACAACAACTTCGTCACCTGCACCAGCCCCGATGGTGATTACCTCATCGTCCTGACCATGGCCGAAAAGGGCAAGTCCCATCCCGTACCCACCGCCACCGGCACCTGGTCCGACAAACCCGATGGCACCGTCACCGTGGGCAAACTCAAAGTCACCGTCAAAGGCGACGAAATTAAGTAACGCAGAAAACCATCCCCATCACCCACCCACACCGGCGGCATCCACGCCGGTGTTTTTTTATTGGTTCATCCGGTATTTTCGGGGGAATTTATGATAAGGCATAACCACAGCAAGGCCAGTTCGGGTTTGCATACCGGATGTAATGCCTCCGGCATTTCGACGAAACTCCCGTGCGCGAAGCAGTCAATCCCGACTCCCCAAAAATTCCGAATGTACCGAATTCAAGCCCAGACCTGGCATAGAACTGGCAGTGGCGGGTATCGCAGGTATTTCACAGGCACATCCAACCGATCCACGTATTCCTGTAGTGCAACAATGATTCACACCGTTTGATGGCGATATTTCATTTTTATAAAAAAATAACAATAGATATTTATATCTCTTGAAATCTACGCGATATTGGATATAGTGCGCCCCAGAATCTGTCGCGTTGGCGTAGAAATGTTGATAGTCAGGGACTGAAAGTCTCTCATTTACTGTGTTGTTCACCTTGGATACGGAGACATGCCCATGTTGTCGCGCAATCGTTCCATCGGTTTGATGCTGGCTTTGGCGGTCACGGGTATGGGTTTGACGGCGCCAGCAGCGGTGATCAATTGGACCAAAGACGGACTGGGCTTGTGGACCAAT
>JBAXGE010000035.1:0-16845 GCA_037139555.1 Phycisphaerae bacterium | reverse complement strand
CGTTGCCTCGCCGACCAGAACCAACCGGCAGCAGGCCCTAAAACCCGCTGACCGTGTGGTCTTCACCGACCACCACGGCGTGGCCGTCGGCGACCGCCAAGCCATTGGCGATTGGCGGCGACGGCATGGCGGTGGCCGGGCCGACCGTCCATCCGCCGCTCGTGAGGATGGTGACCGTCGCCATCGTACCGCGCGGACCGGCACGGTCGGTCACGACGCCAACAGCCAAGATCGAACGGTTACCGGCCACGCCAAAACGGGCGAGCGCCCTGATGCCGAAGGGCAACTGCGCGTCCGGCACCGGTTTCTCCATGCGCATCCCCTCCCGGTAACCCAGGCTGATCCCGTTCTTCTCCTGCAGGCCGTTGCGACCGATGACGCGCAGGACACCGTTCGGCGCCGGGAACTCCAGCGTGGCGTCCGTCCTTATCCCGCGCCATGGCAGGGCTACCACTTTCATCTTGTTCGTGGCCGCGACTTCTCCCGTTCGTGGGTTCAGCGGTGTCAGCCCATACCCGCCAAACCAATCGCCTGTGGCCGTGTCATCGGGCGTGATCGCAAGGCCGTCCGCCGTCACGCGGAACATCCCGGCATTGCTGCGCACGATGCGCACCCAGACGGGGTTGCCGGTCGCGAGGTCGAGGGCGAACCCGCGGACGCCGTTGGCCCAGTTGTAATGATGCCCGGCCGTGCCGAAGACCATTCCCTGGTCCACCATCAACGCCGTGTTCACCGGCCAGAGACTGCCGATGCGGCCGTGAGCCGGCAGCGGGCGGACGCCGGGCGCGATACGTGTGCGCCAGCACAATTTGCCCGTTGCTGCTTCCAGCGCCACCACCCAGCCGCTCTCCGTGCCGGCCAGGCAAAGACCGCGATGGAGGACTGGCGCGGCGGTCACGCGGCTGTCCGCCGTGAACGTCCACCGCGTCTGGCCAGTCGTCGCATCAAGGCCGATCACAGTGCCGGATTCCATCTCGGCCACGCACGCCATGCCGTCCGCCAGCACCGGCGGAGTCAACCGCTGTCCGCCGTAGGCTTCCATGGTGGCTTCGCTCGCCACGCCGCGCAACAGATCGTTGCGGGTCCATGCGACCGTGGTGCCGGGCATGGCGCCGCTGGCCACCACGTCGCGCGCCGGGGTGCCGAACACGTGCCCCCAGCCGGTCGCCTTGGGGTGTGCCGTGAGGATGCCGGCGGCTTCCACCGGGCCACGCACCACGGGATGCGCCGCGCCGGTTGGTTCTGCGCGCAGGGGCGACGGTATGGTTTCGTCCGTGCCGAGGAGGGCGTCTTTGGTTTCGCGCAGCGGCACGCCGGCGCGCATCCACACGCCTGCGCCCCGGCACGCGCACCCCTTGGCGGAGAGGAACGCGTTGCCGTAGGCGAGCATCACTTGGGTCTGGCACGCGGCTTTGCCAAGGGTCCAGTTGCCGATGAAACAGAACGGCCCGTCGGCAATCGAGAGGCCGCCGTGATCCTTGAAAAGAAGGTACTTGTCGGTGGAACTGGCGAGCTGGCAACCTATGTTCACGGACTTGATCTTGTGAAACACCCAGTTCTCAGGTGCACCCTTGACTGCATAGGCGGGAAAATGAAATTTGCCCTGAGCCCACATTATGAGGTTGATGTTGGCCGAGTTCGACCCAAGGCCCTGGGCTTGCCACTTCATCGCACCATCGACCAAGCCCAATGCGTGAACGGTCGTTTCGAGTCGCTTGTTGTCCGCACCGGGTTTCTCAGCGCTGATCACGACCAAGTCACCGAACACGCCACGCAATCCCGGGCCCGGAACCTCCGCCGCCGGTTTGCGCCAGAGTGGTTTGCCATCGGCCAGCGCGTACGCGGATACGCTGTTTGTCTCCATGCGCACGATCGTGCCCTGCCCAACCATCGGGGACCAGCCGGCGGTGCTGATCGTCCAGCGCGGTGACTGTCCCGTCAGTTCCCACGCCTGCACCCACTCGGGCGTCGCGAACAACAGTGTCCCCTTGTACTCCGTCAACCACCACACGCCTTTCACGGGAATCACCCCGCGCGGAGTCCCATCGCGCGCCGCAAACCGCGCGATGCCGTCGGCTTGGCGCGCAAGCAGTTCGTCGCCCACGACCAACAATGCGGTCTTGATCCCGCCGGCACTGGTGACATCCCATCCCCCCGGGCTTGTCATGCTGATGATCCGCTCCCACACGATACCGCCCGTGGCGGCTTCGCGCGCCACGATCCGGTGAGCCTGCGGAACCTTGGGTAGGCGCCGCTGCTGTTCCGCGTTCAGCGCATCGGCACAGTACACGAGCCGGTGCTCCGCCACCGCCGGCAATTCGCCCAGTGCCGCCCCGGCAATCCAGCGCGGGACCTGTGGCGGACCCGCCTCAGTGTCGTTGCTCTTGCCGGTCTGGCCGGCGTCGTGACGATACGTCGGCCAGTCATCGAGACCGGCCGTCACGCCATTGCGCAACACATCGAAGTCCGGGCCGCTGCCGGCCACGAGTTCCGCCCGCGCCGCTTGCAGTCCCGGCCGGAGCGACCGCGCTCCGCCCAGTAGCACCACCACGGCGTGGTCATTCAACGCCCGCGCCAGCGCGGCCGGCTCGATCCCCGGCAATGCCTCATCGAGAACCGCCGCCGAGACCACGCGCGGCGCCCACTGCGCCAGGTCGGTCCAGTCCGACGCGAGGCCGACCTGGATGCGACCGAGTTGCGCCTTTGCCGCCACCGCCGTCACGCAGGCGTCGCGGCTTTTCTCGTCGCGCGCGATCACCTGCACACTCGTCTGCTCGTCCGCCAACGCCAAGGCCAGCGCCGGGTCGGCGCCGCCGAAGTACCAGACAATGGGCGGACGCCAGTCCGCCGCCGCGTGCAACTTCGTCGCGACAGCCGCCGTCGTTTGGGCGAACCCGTTGGTCACAACCAGCAGCAACGACACACCATGAATGAACCGACTGAGATGATAGCTCATGATTAGCGTTCCTTGATATGTGGATTATCGGTTGGGGAGGTTTCCTTCGACACTGCCGAAACACTGGCTGACATGCTTTTTGCCATCCGGACCGTCCACCGTGGCCGTGCCGGCGACCAGGTCGCCGAGGCGTCGGCCGGCAAAGACGATCCGGTAGGTGCCTGGGGTCACTGGCTTTGACGTGGTGATATATTCGAGCTGGCCGGTGGACTTGTCATCCATGCCGGGGAGCTTCGTGTGCTCGGGCCAGGGCAGAGGCCGGAAGCCGGGTTCGTATTCGTTGCCGCGTCCGGTGCCGGGGCCGCCGAGTTTCCAATAGGCCAGCCAATCCAAGGTTCCGCTCTTCCATTCCTTGGTCTTGGCCTCATCGCTGGCGTTGTTGTCCATGAAGCCGATCCAGCGCACATCGCTGGCCAGACTGCCGCTGAAGGTCCCATCCGCCCCAAGGCGCAGGTCGCAGGCGGTGGTGGACGCGCGCCAGCCGGCATTGGCGTTGCCGAGGACGGCGCCGGTGGCGGAACCGTCGACCAAGGCAGTGCGCAGCAGCGCCCAGTCCTGCCAGGATTCGCCGCCGGCCACGGCCTGGGCGATCTGGAGGTGCAGGTGGGTCGGCTTGATCACGCCCGGACTCAGGACCTCGCCGGCGACGCGACCGGTGGCGGTGCCCTGCGACCAGGTGCCGACCAGCGCCCGCTGTGCAGGTGCGGCGGTGAGGTTGAACACGGTGGGCACCGGCTTACCGCCGGGTGCGGTCAGGGCCACGCTCACCGAGCCTTCGACGCCTTGGGGGCCGACCTTGAGGCCGCTGGCATCGACGGCATGGAACAGGGTTTCACCCTCCTGCTGGTGGCGCCGGGATACGGTGGTGAACGGGATGTCGAGGGTCTGCCAGGTGGGGGTGGTGGCGATGGCCTGTACGATCTTCCCAGCGCGGCAATCCAGATGCAGACGGACCCGTTCGCTGCCGGCGGCGGCGCGGTCCAGGGTTAAGGTCAGCGGCGTATCGCCAAGGACGGCGAGAGCGGGTTTTTCCGCCAGCACCTGACGGCGCAGTTCGACATAGCGCAGCGCGTACGCCGGATCGTCGACCTGAGACATATAGCGGTTCCAGCGCATGTCGGTCAGGCCGCTGACCGGGTCGCGGTTGAGCATGTAGGCGGTGAACAGCGCTTCGGCCTTGGCCAGATGCAGGGGCTTGCCGGTGCGCTGGTGCAGCAGTAGCGAGACGATGGCCAGGCGCAGGATGCCGTTGTCGGTCATGGTGCCACCGCTGACCGCCGGGACGCGGTCCCAGGAGATGAACTGGTCTTCCAGGTAGCGCATCACGTCCTCGGCCAGCACGGAATCGGCCTGGTCGGCCGGAGCCTGCTCCAATAGGTAGAGCAAGAAATCCAAGGCCATGGTGTGCGCCGTGGGCCGGTTATAACCGGGGTCGCCCTGCTGCGCCTGCGTCTCCCAATAGCCGGTACGCAGGGAGTTGCGCAGCACCCAGCGCACGGCCTTGAGTTCGGCATCCAGATAGCGGTGGTCGCCGCTCAGCTTGCGGTAGCGCCCGAAGGGCAGGGCGTAGGCGGCGCCATTGTGATCGAGCCAGGCGGTGTTCCACATGGTGAAGGAGCCCGACCACTTGGGCCATGGTTCCCGGTCCCACATCAGGGCCCACGAACCGCTGGGTTGCTGCAGGCGGTACAGGCGGTCGAAGGCCGTACGCACCAGGGCCAGGCGGTCCTCGGCCTTGGTGACCTCGAAATCATCCAGCACGGCCCGGCCCCAGTCCTGGGCCGCACCGAAGTACATGGCCTTGTAGCCCTGCTGGATGCCCAGGGGCTGGTCGGCATCCCATTGCAGCACCTTGGTGAAATAGTCCGCCAGCACCAGGCCCCGGGCCTGCTCGGTGGGTGTCCCCCAACGAACCAAGAGGTGCCAAGGTGAATGGCAGATGGAGGCGATGGTCTTGCTGATGACCGCATTCTGGCCAGCGGCATCGATTTCGCGGAAAAGGGTGTGGAACGCATACTGGTGATCGGCCAGGTGGCGCGGGAAACGCAGGGCAAGTTCCATGGCGATGGGATCGGGGATGACCGTCAACGGATGGGAACCGAAGGGTACCTTCTTGACCAGATTGGATCGCTGGGCCGTGCCGATCGCAGCGCCACCGGCATCCAGGGCGGTGATCGCCACCGCGTAGTTGCCAGGGGCCATGCCTGCCCAAAATGGCCGCAAATCCACGCTGGCCGCAGCAGCGACCTCCACAATGAGGGGTTTGGAACTTGGCGGATGCGATGGGGTCAGTTCAATCCGATATTTGACGGCGCCAGCGGTTGCCGACAGTGGTAGCCAGGGTGCATAAATGAAGCGGCCTTCCAGGTGCCGATGGGTGAAGGTCGTGGCAGGACTGGGTGCCGGCAGGGCGACAATGGTGGCGGCCTCGTCCTTGGCCTGCTGAACCAGGGCCGGATCCACCGGTTTGCCTTCGGCGTGGATCGCGCCCATCCAGTCGCGCCAGCGGGCGGCAACCGGATCGGTCAGGGGATAGGCCTGGACCTCGACCTCAGGCCGCTTGCCCCGATTGCCCTGTCCGACGGCCAGTCCGTTGGCCAGCACCACGGTCCTGGGAATCTCCAGCGGTTTTCCGTCCACCTGCACGATCCCGGCGAGGGCCACCGAGGCCCCACGCACGTCGGAGGGCAGGGCCGTTACGGTCAGTTGGGAGGCATCCACCGGCAGCAGCCGGCCAAAGGCGACGGGACGTCCAATGGGATCCCACGGGCGACCGGAACCCTGCCCGGCTTTGCCGTCGTGCATCTCGAAGACCAGAACCAGGCCCTTGAACCTGATCTGATAGACCGAGTTGCGCAGATCGAGCGGTTCGGTGGGGCGCAGGACGCCGACCAGCGGTCGTTCCAGAACCCGGCCTTCAGCCAGGGGCATGGTCACCTTGCCTCGGATCGAATTGCCGTTGAGCGTCCCTTCCCAGGCCACGGACAGGGCTTGGGTTCCGCCCAGATCCACCCGTGCGTTGCCACTGATCCTGGTATCCGTGATCGTGCACGAGAAAGCCTGCAGGTCCTCCTTGGCCTGGCGGAAGTTGAAGAAGGCGTAGGGGCAGTTCCCGTCGTTTTCCAGCAACTGGTTGTGCGGCGTGTACCAGGCTTCGTAGGGCAGGGCATACGGTTGCCGGATCTCGGTCCCCACCTGCACGGCGCCGATGAACCAGGGGAAGGTCCAGCCCATGGAAGGATCCGCAGGCAGTTTATCCTTCTTGCCGTCGATACCCGCCTTGGCCAAGGCATCTTTGCTCGGTACGCCCATCCACAGGTCGATGTGGAATGGTTTGGACCGGTCGACCTGGGGCAGGTCGGCGGCGGCAAGCGGGGATAGACACGACAAGATCCCGGTTGTGAGTATCAGGGCGAGGGTGGTTTTCATGGAATCTCTCCGGCACAGGGTATCACGTGCAGCTGGACGCGGAGGTCAGGGGGAGGGAACGAATGCTGAATCATGAATGCAGAACGGTGAAACAGAACGCATCATGACACTCCGCACGCCCGTTTCGCGACTAACCGAAGCCCGAAGACTGCCCCGAGCATTCCAGACGTAGTATACCCACCGTGCCTGACGCCTGCAATCACTGATAGGCATTTTGATTCTGCGCGGGTGTGGGCCGACGGTGCGGGGGCAGGGGGTTTACAAGAGGACAAGAATACGTTATTCTCGGAAACCCGACCGGCACAGTGGCCCTGACGGCGATGTACTCAACAAGAAAAGGAACGAACTATCTTGCTTGACAAAGACTATGCGCATCACCGCCCTGGCCATCGTCGGAGGGATGTGGTCCCCAGGGCCCTCCACGCTTACCGCTGGCGAGGGTTCTGCTTGACCTCAGCGCCCCGCAGCAGCTGATACTGATCATACCAAGATGGAGAACGACCATGCACAAGAACAAGACCCTCACCCTCATCCTGCTGGCGGGTCTCGTCAGCGCATTTTCCACCCTGATGGCGGCTGACGCTCCACCATCGCTGCCGGCAATTGTGCCGGTGCCGGTACCGGGTTGGCAGGCACCGGCCGTCGGTGAGCATCCGCGTCTGCTTTTCCGCGGGGCCGACCTGCCCGCCATCAAGGCCCGGGCCAAGACGCCCGAAGGTGCCAAGATTGTCGAACGCCTGCGGGCGACACTCGGGGGCGGCGAAGCCATGCCGACAGTATACAACGCTTCTGTTCGCGCCTATGAGAAACAACGGGATCTGCCCGAGGGCGCCTTTACGATCTCACATATGGCTGGCTTTGGAATGCTTTACCAGTTGACCGGCGACAAGAAATATGCCGAGTTGGGCAAACAATGTTTCCTGAAAGGCAAAGAAGGGATCCGGGACCGCGACAACCGGTATTCCCAGGAGCATTGCGATGGCCAATTGCGCCTGGGGCCTTCGCTGGCAATGACGGCGTTGGGTTATGATCTGTGTTATAACGGTTGGGATGAGGCTTTCCGCAAAGAAGTTGCCCTGTACCTGCAAAACTATGCCAGCAAGGTCAGGACGGCCGAACCGGGGAAAGAGAAATCGGATGTCACCCTTTCCTTGGAATCTCTGGTGAAATCGCCTCGGCACGGCGCCACGTCCAACCACCAAGGTGCAACCTTGGCAGGCGCTGGATTCACCGTACTGGCCATTAAGGGCGATCCCGGCACAGACGACAAACTTTTGGACGAGTACGACGCCATCCTTCAGACGCGGCTTGCAACCGAGATTCAGAAAGGTTTTGGTCCTTTTGCCTTCTTTTGCGAAGGACAGGGCCCCAGCCAGGTGGCGGTCAACTCAGCACTGGTGCCCTATCTGCATGCCCTGCGGGTCTCGGCTGGCCGGGATTACATGGCCCAATCCTCCATGTTTCAGTGGATGACCCTGCGCTGGGTGATGGAGGTGTTGGCCGATAAGGAAGGCCGGCCCTACTATCCGGCCCGGCATGAACTCATGGGTATCACCTATGGCACGGAATGGATGCTTGCCAACAATGGCGGCATGACCAATGGAGGTTGGTTTTCCCAGGGTTTTGGCGTGATTCCTGAGTCCTACAAACCCGCCTTGCACTGGACCTACAACACCTTTGCCGCCAAGACGGACGCACAGCAGTTTGACACCCGCAACTATCCGCACCGGGCGATCTTCGCACTAGTGAATTGGCCGATCGGCCAGAAGCCGGCCAATCCTGCCACCGTGATGCCCAAGGCGATCTGTGATAGTTTGCATGGCTACTACGTCATCCGCAACCGTTGGCAGGACGCGGACGACGTCGTCATCAGCATGCTGGCCGGAATCGGCAGTTATCGCCAGCAAAAAGGCTGGCGTGGCATGAACGAAACCAAGGTCTTCGGTGTTGGTCAACAACTGAAATTGGCCGGGATCGCGGGAAAACATGACTTCATGGAAACGGCTGCCGACGGTTCAACCGTGATCCGCTGGCCGGGTGAGAAGGACCAACCCGGCGCCGTTTTTGCGGTGGATTTCAGCCGGCGCGCCGGGGTGGATGCGGTCATCGTCTGCTCCCACAAAGTCAGCGAGGATGCCAATTCCTATCGCACCCTGGCGCGGAGCGTCAAACTTGGCGATAAGAACCAGAACTTCAACTGCATCACCTTGACGACCGGGGACACGCATCCGGCGATTCGCAAGGCCACTGGACAAGCAGGTGCGACGCTTGGTGGCCTGGGAATCTCGCTGATAGATAACAAGATCGTGTTCTCAAACGCCGAGGGCATCCCATCCGGTCTTGGCGAGGGAGCCGTCGCGGCCAGCACGCTCAAGACGCTGTTTGTGGCGCCGACTGTCGAGGAAAAGGATGTGGTCCTTCCCAAAGATCCCAGCTATGCCATCAGTTTCGACGATCGCTTTGAGCGCGATGGCCAGTTATTCACCCCGGATGGGGCGGGCAGCAAGTCCGCCTGCAAACTTACCGAACCGTACCAGATTTTGCCCGGTGTCATCGGAGACGGCATCCGTTTCAGCGGTTCAGGATTCGGCCTGGTTTCCAGCAAGACCCCTGGCGTTGATATCGGGTCCAAAGAGGGTTTTTCCGTAAGTTTCTGGGCCAAAGACACCGAACAGCCCAGCGGCGCCATGCTACTCCTGGAAAGGGATGAAAAAGGTCCGTCCTTCTTCCAGGCCGGTTGGAAGGGTGGTTTCCAGTTCTGGACGGGTGGTAGTCAGTTGATCTATCCCGTCCAGTTCCTGGCCGACCACTGGTATCATGTGTGCTGGGTTGCCGACGCCAAGAAGAAGCGACTCTCGTTGTGGTTGGATGGGAAATATACCAAGGACGTCGCTTATGAGGGCGGCCCCGGCACATCAACCAAACACCTGACCATTGGCAACCGCATGGGGCAAGAGGACTCGCCAAAGGGCGGCATTCTGGCGATAACGCTCAGCATGGACGAAATCCGTCTCTTCAAGCGCCCCTTGACCGCCGGCGAGGTTGTGGCTCTCTACCGAGAAGGCGCCACGGTGCTCAAGGATCAGGATGAGGGGGGGAATTCACCCCCAACACCCATCGTCGAATCCGACAAACGCAGCGGCCTGGCGCCGCTGGCGGTGAAGTTTGACGCTTCGCAATCAACCGACCCCGACAATGATCCACTGACGTTCGAATGGACCTTCAGCGATGGTGGCACCGCCAGCGGGGCCAAGGTTTCCCATACCTTCGAGAAGATGGGACGTTATACCATCGACCTGCTGGTCAAAGATGGCAAGGGCGGAATTTCCAAGTCCCAGAAAACCGTCACGGTGAAGAACGATCCGCCTGTTTGCCTCGCCCGGATCAATTGGCCGTTCAAGGGAAACAATCAGCGCACCTTCGCGCCCGGTGAGTATGAGTTCCAGGCCACGGATTCCTTCGATCCTGAGGGTCTTCCCCTCAAATGCACATGGAACCTCGGCACCCAGACCCTGACCGGAGCGGTTGTCCAGACCAAACTCGACAAACCTGGTCCCCAGGCTTTAACGCTGCTGCTGGACGATGGCTCGGGGCGAACCACGACTTGGCGTACCATCATCAATGTTCCGACCGCTGAGGGACTCCTGCCCAGCGAAGAACCCAATGTCCCGACCACGGCCGGGCTGCATTATCGGTATTTCCACGATATCTATGGCGGCAAGGATATTCTCCATGAACGAGGCGCCCCCTGCGATGTGAACACGCTGATATTCCGCAAGCGTGGCACCACGTCCGGCCTGCTTCCCTGGAATATCCGCGAACGCATGGGCGGCTATGGCATCGAGTGGGCGGGGTATCTGTCGGTGCCTGCGGACGGAGAATACACCTTTCACACCCACTGTATCGGAGGATTCTACCTGTGGATCGACAGCCAGTACGTCGGTTACAACTATTTCGGCTTTGGTTCCACCAACCAGTTCAAGGATATCAAGGTCAAGCTCCAGAAGGGTATCCACCGCTTGCGCGCAAATCTGTACGGGGCTGGAGGTTATAACTACGGTTTTTCCACCCTATGGTCCGGCCCTGGATTCGAGCGCCAATTGATTCCGAACAGTGCCTTGACCCGCAGTCTGACCCGCGATGAACAAATCTTTGCCGGCCAGGCGAAACCCGTCATCGGCAGCGATGTACAGGAGTCCTGGCCTGAATCGAATCAACCTCTTGAAGGGCCGGCTCCGGTCAAAATCCCTGTGCCCGGCAAGTTGGAGGTGAGCGTCGATGGGCCTGCCGCGGACGGCTATGCCCGTTTCAGTGTCAAACCGCCAGGCGGCCTTCAGGAACCCATTGAATACCGCTGGCACCTGGGTGATGGAAGTATCGTTGAAGGCCTGAGTGCCGCCCGCCAGTATCCATCCGGAAACTTTACTGTCACGGTTGTGGCCAAGGACGCGGCTGGACGTGAATTATCGGCATTTCACCTCATTAAGGTCGCAGCGGCGACCAGCGATTCCATCGGCTTCAAATTTACCTTAAAGGGTGATATGAAGCCCGATTACCAGTGGCGAGCCAATATGTTTGCCGGCGTTGTGCCGCAAGGTTTCTGGAATAACGTCTGGGCCGATAACAAACCAGTTCCCACCCTCGATAGTCGCGGCAAGGAAGTGGCGACCCGGGTTGAAGCCGTCACTGTCTCCCGCTCCGCTGCCATTACATCGGTTGAACCGACCGATGGCAATGCCCAGTTGGCCTCCCCCGCACCCGTGATGGAGTTCCCCCTCGCCATCACCGATATTCCGTATGAACGCTATGACCTGATCTGCTATTACCCGGGCAAGGCGACCGAAGAGGTCAAGGATAGCATGGTGTTGAAAGTCGCTGGCCAGGAGAAGACGCTCAAGACCGTCAATATCCCTTGCGACTACATCGACCGCTGGATCGAAGAGACCCCGGAGAAGCCGGAAGGGAACTATGTGGTCTTCCGTGGTTTGAGCGGCAAGACGCAGACCCTCGACGCGAGCCCGGCCAACAAGACCAAGATAATGACCCGGCCGTATCTGAGCGCCATCCAGATCGTCAATCGGCCACAAACAACATCCTCGCCACCACCGTGATCAATCCTGGGCAGGCCAAGCTCAAGTCCGAGCGGCCGGGCAACGCATAGGTCGGCAATTGGCAGGGCGTTGGGGGCGAACCGTATGCGCTCGCCGGCGCAGTGACAGGCATAAGGAAGTGATGGACCATCGTTCTGTCAATCTCATCGTGCGGACCTCGCCAGGCCCGGTTGGCAAACGGTCGTGGGAACCGGTTCTGCAGTACATCGTCAAACTTCGCGCCCGGTGTGTGCAGCCGCCCGCACCGCCGTTCACGCGGCGTTGGGTCAACATCGGCCCCGGGTACTGCTACGGCCCGGCCTGCGGGCACATCGACCTGGTGCACATGGTGCTCGACTTCGTCGCCGACGACCCCGAACTCGCGCGCGACCAGATGCTTAACCTGTTCGACGTCCAGCGCGCCGACGGCTCGATCCCGTTCGTTTGGATGGGCGACAACCCGGCGCGTCGGTGGCTGCCGGCCGGCACGCCATTGGCCGCGCGGCTGCAGAATGCCGGCACCTATCCGCCCTGGTGGCCGGTCGCGGTTGAGGCCTGTCTGCAAACGCGCGCTGATGAGGAACTGCTCGTTCGCGCCCAAGCCGCGCTCACGCGGTTGCTGGCGTGGTTCGATGCAAACCGGCGATTGCCTGACGGCGGCTACTTCTACGAGGACGTGTTCGGCACCAAGAAGTGGGAAAGCGGCATGGACCAGAGCATCCGGTTCCAGAATCCGCCCCCGCAGCCGGTCGCCTGCGTGGATGCGACGAGCCACGTGTTCTGGTGCCGGCAATTCGCCGCGTTGTGGGCGAAACGACTGGGCGAGGATGCCGGTCCGCACGAGGCCGCGGTGGCGGCCTTGCGACCGTATATCCAGCGGACGTTCTGGTGTCCGGAGACCAACTGGTTTCACGACCCGTGGCACCGGCAGTTCGCGTTCGAGGGCATGTGGCCGCTGGTTGTCGGTGCCGCCAGCGACCAACAAGCGGCCGCAGCGCTGGACGGCACGTTGCTCCATCCCGAGCGGTTCAACACGCCGCATCCCATCGCCACGGTTGGACGCAACGACGCCGCTTTCCAGATGCGGATGCTCCATGGCCCGGCGTGGAACGCCTTCACGATGTGGGCCGCGCTGGGCTGCCTGCACTACGGGCGGCCCGACGGTGCCCGGCAACTCCTGGAGAAGGCGCTCGACCGGACCGCCGCGGAGTTTGCGCGCACCGGCACAGTGTGGGAGTTTTATCATTCGCTGGGCGGCCGCCCCGAGGACGTGGCCCGCAAACCCGGTCAGGCATTCACCGCGCCCTGCCGGGAATACTACGGCCACAACCCGCTCTGGGCGATGGCTCGCATCTGGAAAGGACTCGCATGAAATTAAACGCTTATTATTTCCGCGCCCACATGTACACGCTGGTGCCGCGCCAGGTCCGCTGTTTCCTCAAACAAGATGAAAGAAAGTTCCGAAATCACCGATGAAATCCCTTTTGTGGTACCTGCGGCATGAATCGAGAACGAGACATCCCCATTGCGGGCTTGACCGGATGGACTCAGATCAAGGAGGGAATCTTCAACGAAGCCCCCGGATGTCGATCCTTGTTCACCTGTGCCACTTGCCAATTTCCGGTCTGTTCCGTTATCATCCTGATCCATGACTACCATCCACCGCGTGCGATTATCTGCTGACCAGTCTGAACCCAAACACCCTTGGAATCCAATTTGGCGGCGGGGGCGGTGGCTGGCGAAATGGCTTGTGACGCCTGCGGGGCTTCGGGCACCCTTTGTCGTGGGATATCGACTGGGGTTTGATCTCAAAGAATCAGCAACGCTCCGTGTGCATCTCAGCGCCGATGAACGGGCTCTGTTTTTCGTCGATGGACAGTCGGTTCGGGCGCTGCCGGAACGCGGCGATTCCAATCACTGGCGTTTTGCAACCTATGACTTGGATCTTTCCGCGGGTCGGCATTGGTTGGCCTTGCAGTTGTGGTGTGGCGGGGATCGGGCGCCGATGAACCAGCTTTCGGTCGCGCCCGGCGTCATCCTCAGCGCAGATGATCCCTGGCACGATCTGGTGGCGACAGGTATTGCCGCCTGGGAATGCTGCACCTTGCAGGCCTTTGGTTTTGATGTTGACCAGCCCTTGGGCTTCTTTACCGGCGCTCGGTCAGTGATCGATGCCGCGACAATGCCGTGGGGTTGGGAGACAGGGGCGGGGAAGGAGTTCATTCCTGCACCGTCAGGTCGTCAGGGTTTTACGCCCACTTCGGTCACGGACCAATATCCGCCGATTCTCGTCCCCGAATGCTTGCCTGCCATGACCCACGAGCAAGTGCCCAATGGAAAGGCTGTGTTCTTGGACGATGCGGCGCTCAAGGATCACGTCTCGCCCGTGCTGGATCCGGCGCGGGATCAGGCCCGGGAACGCCAAGCCTGGCAGCGTTTCTTGGATGGGCAGGCAACACTCACGATTCCACCACAGACCCAGCGGCGTTGTCTGGTGGATCTGGGGATCTATCGATCGGTTTGGCCCAGACTACGAGCCTTTGGTGCGGGGTCGTCCGTATCGCTGCGTTTTGCCGAGGGGATTTACGCCGGACTTCCCAGCGATCCCAACGGTGGCAACGACAAAGGTGACCGGCGGCGCTGGGAAGGGAAATACCTGCGCGGGGTTGGCCCCGCCTTCCTTCCGGCGGCCGGACCGGCGCGTGATTTCCTGCCTGTGGAATGGGAATGCGGTCGCTGGATGGAAATCACGTTGACGACGGCCGAGGCTCCACTGGTCGTTGAAAAACTTGAACTTTATGCGACAGGCTTTCCCTTCACCGATGAGGGGGCCTGCCAAACCGACGATCCCCGGCAAAGCGTCCTGCGCGACCTGTGCCTGCACACCATGCGGGTGGGCACGCATGAGACCTATTACGACTGCCCCTATTACGAACGCCTGCAATACGTCGGTGATACCCGGCTGGAAGTCCTGACCACCTATTGCCTGATGCGTGATGATGGCCTGCCCAAACAGGCCATTGAGGCCTTTGCCAACTGCCGCTTGGACAATGGCCTTGTTCCCAGCCGCTCTCCGGCGCGGGGAGTGCAAATCATTCCTCCCTTTGCCCTGTGGTGGATCCACATGGTTCACGACCATGCCCTGTGGCGGGATGACCCGTCCTATATCCGCCGGCATTTGCCAGGCATCAGAGCGATTTTGGATGCTTGGAGCCAGTGGCAGCACGCGAGTGGACTGATTGAATCGCCCCTGGGTTGGAACTTTGTTGATTGGGTTCCGGGTTGGGACGCGGGCATTCCAGTCGGCGCCAACGGAGGTTTCTCGGCGATTCTCAACTGGCATTTTGCCTGGACGCTGAAGATTGCCGCGGAACTGGAGGACGCCCTGGGTGAAAGCCAGGTGGCCGCCCTGCAACGCCAACGGGCCGCCGCCGTCGGCAGCGCCCTGGAATGCTGTTGGGATGCAAAGCGTCGGCGCTGGAGCGATGCGCCGGGGGTGGAAACCTCAAGCGAACACGTGCAGATCCTGGCCCTGTTGTCGGGGTTTCTGTCGCCCGATCGTGTTGCCGATACTGCCCGCAGTCTGAGTCAGGATCAGGACCTGGCCCGGACCACCATCTATTTCACGCATTACCTGTTTGAGGCGTACCACGCCCTGAACCGTCCGGACCTGCTGTTTCATCGTCTGAACCTGTGGTTTGACCTGTCCCAACGTGGTTTGACAACCACGCCCGAATCTCCCGAGCCGACCCGCAGCGACTGCCATCCCTGGGGAGCACATCCGCTGTACCACCAGATCGCCAGTATCGCGGGCATCCGCCCCGCCGCGTTGGGTTTTGCCCTCGCCAGCATCCGACCCCAATGGGGCCCGTTGAAAAGGATCCAGGTCGCGGTGCCTCATCCCTTGGGCAGTATTCAACTGTCATTGGAACTTCACGGTGATCGTCTGCAAGGCAGCGTGCAATCGCCAGTTCCCTGCGACACCCCAAGCGGACGCGTGCCAGCAGGTAAACACACTGTCGACTGGCTGTCTATTCCGGCCTCTCCGGCTCAGAGTGCGAAGTGTGAACCGATACTCCTTGGAGCATGCCCATGACCCAGTCCATTTGCCAGATCCTGTCAGCCGGCGTACTGACGCCGAGCGCATCGGCCGGCAAACCGGAATGGGGCGGAATGTTGCGTTACGTCGCCGATTTGCAGCGGCGTTGCCTGCATCCTCCGTCACCGCCGTTTTGCCGGCCGTGGTTGGAGATCGGTCCTGGTTACTGTTACGGCCCGGCCTGCGGCCATTTCGATTTGGTCCACGAAGTCCTCGATCTGGTGGCGGAATCCCCGGCCATCGCCCGCGACCAGATGTTGAATCTGCTGGAACTCCAACGCGCGGACGGATTGATCCCATTTGTCTGGATGGGCGAAAATCCGGCGCGGACCTGGTTGCCGGCGAACCTGCCGATGGCGGAGCGGCTCGCAAAAGCCCTGCCGTATCCGCCGCTGTGGCCGGTAGCCGTTGAGGCATGTCTCGCCATGCGGTCCGACGACGAATTGCTCGCGAAGGCGTACGCCGCCCTGTGCCGACAATTGGCGTGGTTTGACACCAACCGCCAACTCCCGGATGGCGGTTACTATTACGCGGATATCTTTGGCGATGGCCGGTGGGAAAGCGGTATGGACCAGAGTTGCCGGTTTGCCGAACCGCTGCTTCAACCGTCGGCCTGCGTGGACGCGACGAGTCATGTCTTCTGGTGCCGGCGCTTTGCGGCGGCGTGGGCGCGCCGTCTCGGCCACGATGCTGGCCCGCATGAGGAAGCGCTGGCCCGGTTGCGGACCTATATTCAACAGGCCTTCTTCTGCGCGGAAACGAATTGGTTTCATGACCGTTGGACGGTGAACGATCCGCCGCAACGGCACCTGTTCTTCGAGGGAATCTGGCCGATGGTGGTTGGCGCGGCCAGTCCGGCCCAGGCGGACGCGGCGCTGCGCGTGAATCTCCTGAACCCGGACCGGTTCCTGACCGCGCATCCGATCGCGACCGTGGCGCGCTCCGATCCGGCCTTCGAGTTGCGGCTGTGGCGCGGGGCAACCTGGAACAGTATGACATTGTGGGCCGTCGAAGGTTCCTTGGCGTACGGAAACCGATCTGGCGCGCGCGAACTCCTGGAGAAGGCGCTGGACTCGACTGCCGTCCAATTCGCACGCACGCGAACGGTCTGGGAGTTTTATCATCCGCTGGGCGGCAATCCCGAGGATGTGGTCCGCAAACCCGGCCGCGCCCAGATCGGACCCTGCCGGGACTACCTCGGCCACAACCCGCTTTCGGCGATGGCTCGCATCTGGAAAGGACTCGCATGAAATTAAACGCTTATTATTTCC
>JBAXGE010000034.1:0-16870 GCA_037139555.1 Phycisphaerae bacterium | reverse complement strand
GGGAAGCTGCCGATGGCACAACCCGAACGCGCGGCGGTGATCTGTTCGCCGGAATAATCGGTGGGGGTATAGAACCCCATTTGCCCGAACAATAGGAAGTTATTGGTCGCGGTGAAGCGGGTGCAGCGCTGATTCCAACTATATGTCACCACGGTGCTGGTCTTACCGCTGGCCGGGTCGTAATTCCAGATATTCATAAACGCCCCGGCAAAGAAAACTTTGCCATTTTGGCGCAGGACGTTATAGGCCGCCACGTTGTAGTTGCGCTTGAATGGTGTGTCATCGCTGTGCAGCGTGCGGCCGGTCTTGGCGTCGAGGGTGGCGATGAATGGGCGTTCACCGCCGGAGATCGCTGCTGAACCCCATACAACCAACTTATCCCCGACCGGTAGCAGTTGCCCGATGCCCCGTTGGGCAACCTCAGCTTTAGCCTCGGTCGGTTGCAGCGTGACACTGACCATTTCGGGGTTTTCCCAGAGCATTTTGCCGGTGGCTAAATCCAGGGCCAACACCATTTGCACCTTAGTGCTGACCGGCCAACGACCGGTAAATGTCCGGTAGTCACTGGGTTTGGCCAACAGCGCATAGACCCGTCCGCCGGGCACCTCCACGCTGGGGGCCAGCAGTAGCAGATCGGGCCGGGCATAGCTCCAGAGTTCTTTACCGGTCTGGGTTTGGAAGCATTTCAGTGTGCCCATGGCCGCGACGATGGTTTTATCGCCCGCCACCCGCACGCAGTGCGTTTCTTCTATCAGGCCTTTTCCCTCAGCGCTGGCAGTACCGGGGAAGGAATGTTTCACCTGACCGGTGGCGATATCCAGCGCCACCAGATCGGCGCCCACTTTCAGATAGGTGAACACCATCCCCTGATCCGCCACCAGCGACCAGCGGCGGGTGCCGACTTTGCGATCGCGCCGGATGGTCCAGAGCGGTATGCCATTGAAGGCATCGCGGCATTGCAGCGACCAGGTGTCTTCCTTGCTGGCGGGGTCTTTCATGGCGTAGCGGTCTTCGATATCCAGCACGGTATATCGGCCCCAGATCCGCACCCCGCCCCCGGGGTTATATCCGGCAGGATTGCCTGACCATGGATTGGGCTGGGCCAGGGTGATCCATTGCAGTTGCCGGATCGGTTTGACGGCTTGATCCTGCGAGCAGGCGGCACCATCGGGACCGTAATCAAAATGGGTCCAGTCGTCCATGGTGGTGGGGCGAGGTTTGCGGGTGACTTTCCACGCACCGCCGGTCTTTTCATATAGCGCGCCGAACGGGGCAATCACGCGCATAAGTTCCCCGGCAGGGGGTGCGGCAGCGCCCAGTACATCGCGATCCACCACCAGCAGGTTAATCAGATTGGACGCGTAGGGGAGTTGGGATTTATCCTGCCAAGTCAGGGCGCTGGCCAGTGGATACACCCCGCGCGTCAGCAGCGTGGCCCGGACCTGATCGCGCCCGGCATCATTAAGGGCGAGATTCTGCACCAGAATCTTGCCCCCGGCTGTAAGATCCGCCTCAAACGTGCCCTCGGAGGCGCCGACATGCACAACCAAGCCGACAGGATTTTCCATGGCTTTGAGTGCATCGGCTACCGGCGGTGTGGCCGCCAGACCCAAGGTTGGCGTTAGTATACATGTATACAGCAGCAATCCGCGGAGTAATTTCATCGCATACCTCAACTGTTATGATCCGGCACGATGGGCATCATACACGCAGCCCATTTTGACATGTTCGGGCCTCACCAATCTATTTATTGTACAAATGCCCGCGCTGGGGAGCAACCCGGGGACGTGCCGTGGGTGCGGTGGGAATGGCTGTAACTACGTGGTTACCCGGCATAACGACGTCGGGCGAATCTCGGCCAAGTGGGAGTTTTATCCCGCTGCGCGTTGACAATTTTCGGATAATGCAAAATGATACGCATTCATATACGTGTTCGAGCGTTATAGTGGCAGTTTATTGGTGTGCAGTTGGTGGATGCTTCGGGGATGCCCCGAGATGGGATTGCGTTATGGCCCGGGTTACGTTAGAAAAAGTTTCCAAGGTGTACCAAGGTGGCATCCGTGCGGTCAACAGCATTGATTTGGACATCAAGGACCGGGAATTTGTCGTACTGGTAGGCCCTTCGGGCTGCGGCAAGTCCACCACCCTGCGTATGATCGCGGGTCTGGAAGAGATTTCCGAAGGCAATATCAGCATCGGAGACAAACTGGTCAATAACGTCCCTCCCAAGGACCGCGATATCGCCATGGTGTTCCAGAATTACGCCCTCTACCCGCACATGACGGTATATAAGAACATGGCCTTCGGCCTGATGCTCCGGCGGCGGGAACTGGGCCTGACCCGGGAAGAAATTGACCAGCGCGTGCAGGAAGCCGCCAAGATTCTGGGCATTACCCCCTATCTGGAACGTAAACCCAAGGCCCTCTCCGGCGGGCAGCGCCAGCGCGTGGCCGTGGGGAGGGCCATTGTGCGGAACCCCAAAGCCTTCCTGTTTGATGAACCTCTGTCCAATTTGGATGCCAAGTTGCGGGTGGAAACCCGCGCGGAAATCAAGAAATTGCACCTGCGGCTGAAAACCACCACCATTTATGTCACCCACGATCAGGAGGAAGCCATGACTCTGGGCGACCGGATCGTGGTCATGAAGGATGGACTGATCCAACAGGCCGAGCCCCCACTGGTGGTGTATGAAAAGCCCGTGAACCGGTTTGTGGCGGGTTTTGTGGGCACGCCCCCGATGAACTTCATAAATGTGAAAATTGCCGAGGGTAATTACGCGGTTTTCGGCAATCAGAAGTTGCGTTTGCCGGAGGCCACGGCGGAGGTATTGAAAAAATATATTGGCAAGGAAATGGTCCTCGGACTGCGTCCGGAGGCATTAAGTCCGGTATCCGAGGGGCGTTTTGTGCACCCGGAGAACAGTTTTGAGGTGAAAATCAACGTTTTGGAGCCCTTGGGCAACGATGTGGACGTTTACCTGTCCACGGATGGCCACGACCACTTGATTTGCCGAACCGAGGCGCAACTGTTTGGCAAATTGCAGATTGGCGGTATAATCCCTCTTTATGTGGACCTACGGAAGGCCCACGTGTTTGAGCCGGGAGACAATGGCGTGAATGTCACGTTAGGAACACAGGCTAAGCATGCGGCTGAATAAGGCGCATCTTCGTACTCGGCGTAGGAGTGTCCGTCCGGACCTACGCGGGTTGTTTGTGACCGGCACAAGGGAGTCAGACAGGGTGTAACCTTTGGCCTGACAATTTCCTGTAGTTGGCGTAAGCCAATTGCAAATCGGGTGTGAGCACCCGGTTTTTTCGACGGACGGTGGAGTTGTCTCCGCCGTTTTTAATTTTTGCACCGGTTAACGTGCCGGGCGGATACTAAAGCAGAGGGCCGCGCTGTGAACCAAGATCTCATTCGTCTGATTGACTCCATCGCCCGCGACAAAAATGTGGATAAGGAGTTGCTGTTTCAGGATATCGAAGCCGCTCTGCTCTCCGCCGCACGTAAGTTTTACGGCGAAGTGGACGACGTGACATGCGTCATTGACCGCATGACCGGCGAAATCCAGGTCCGCAAGGCCCTGCAACTGATTGATTACCGCGAATTTGGCCGCATTGCCGCCCAAACCGCCAAGCAGGTTTTGATCCAGAAAATCCGCGACAATGAACGCGCCAGTGTGTTTGAAGAATTTGTCGAACAGAAGGGCATGATTGTCACCGGCGCGGTGACGCGCGTGGAAGGCAACAAACTTATCGTGACCATGGGCCGCGCCGAAGCGCTGCTCCCCAAGAGCGAACAAATCCCCGGCGAAACGCACAATGCCGGCGACCGTATCCGCTGCCTGCTGCTGGATGTCCGCGATGAAGGCAACGCCGTTAAACTGGTCCTGTCGCGCAGCCATCCCGATTTCATCAAGCGGCTTTTCGAGGTGGAAGTCCCCGAAGTGCAGGAAAAAGTCATCGAAATCCGGGCCCTGGCCCGTGAAGCTGGCTACCGCACCAAGATTGCGGTCTCCTCGATTGATACCAAGGTGGACGCCGTGGGTGCCTGCGTGGGTATGCGCGGCAGCCGCATCAAGAATATTGTGGACGAACTGGGTGGCGAAAAGATTGATATCGTGCGCTGGAACGAATCCAGCCAGATTTTGATCACCAACGCGCTCAAGCCCGCCGAAGTGGTGGACATTGTACTGAATTTTGAATTGAACCGCGCCACGATTGTGGTGAATGAAGATCAGCTCTCGCTGGCCATCGGCAAGCGGGGGCAGAATGTGCGTCTGGCGGCCCGGCTGACGGGTTGGGATTTGGACATCCTCACCCCGGCGGAACACAAGAAGGCACTGGAAGACATGGAACGCGTATTCAAGAGCATCCCCGGCGTGGAAGATACCGTGCTCGATCGCATCGTGGCGATGGGCCTGATCAATCTGATGGATATCGAAGAAGTCGGCGTGGAGCCGCTGGTCAAGGAATTGGGCATGGCGCCGGAAGTGGCCGCCCAGGTCCACAAACTGGCCAGCGAAGAAGCCGCGCGGATTCAGGTCGAAGACGAAGCCCGCAAGGCACAGGCGGACATCCAACGCCGGGCCCAGCAGGCTTCCGGCGTACCGGCTCCGTCCGATGCCCCGGCCCCGATCCGTTCGCCCTTTGCCGGTATCAAGTCCGATGTTACATCCGACACCCCGCGGCTGTCGCCCTTTGCGGGCATTGACGCGGCCAAGGATGATGAATGATGTGTGTCCTGAAGGTAGGAAGCGATCCCAGAGGGCGTTAGACCTAACTGGGCTTTAACCCGGAGTTCCCGTTGGCCAAGAAAATCAGCATTAAAAACGTCGCGAAAGACCTCAGCACCAAGCTGGGCCGGGAAATTGATTTCCACGCTATTGTCGAGTGGATCAAACAGGACCCGGATCTGGCCAGCGTGTATCCGCACCCAGTGCACCAGACCCCGTTGGATATCGGTCTGGTCGAGTCCATCGAGGACCCCGGTCATCCTGACCATCAGAAAATCATCGCCATCAATGACGCACTGCACAAGGCTCCGGCCGGTGCGGATGATGCCAAGTCCGAAGCGGGCAAAGCCAAAGGCAAGGCCACCAAGGGCAAAGCCAAAGGTAAAACCAAGGCCGGTGAAACCGAATCTGATCCCGAAGCGGCTGCCCAGGACGCACCCGAGGCGGGGACCGAATCTGAGGATGAAACCGTTCCGGCAGTAGTGCCCCCGGACGTGGAAACGCCCGTGACCGAACCGGTCGCTCCGGTCCTCGAAGCGTCGGCTCATGTGGTGGTTGAACCCGGCGATGTGCCGGTAACCCCGGAAGCCGTTGTGGTATCCGCACCAGTGGCCCATACGGGTCATCATGAAGTGGCCCCCGAAGCCCATCCCGCGCCCGCCAGCGAAGCCCCGGCCGTGGAAGTACCGGCCAAACCGATCCGTCCGCTGGAAAAACCCAAGAAGCCCGTCGCGGCCCGCGGCAAGCCCAACGTGGTGAATAAACCCACGGTGGTGCCGGTCAGCAATATGGTCCAACCCAAGCCCGCGCAAATGAAGGGCCCGCAGGTAGTTCGCATCGAAGAAGCCGATCGCCTGCCCGCCCCCCGGCCGCGGCCGCGGCCGATGGGCTCCGATAATCGTAGCAGCAGCAGCGGTCCCAATCGCGGTCCCAACAACGGTCCCGGTGGCCCGCAATCCATCCCCATGCCCGCCAGTACCGGGCGCAGCGGTTCCACGCACAAGAAGAGTGCCGCCGCCATCGAAAAGGATGAGGAAGAATCGCGCAAGGCCCGGGCCCGGCTGGCCCGGCGCAAGGGCGGCCGCAGTGCGGACGCCGGGGTGGCAGCCATCCGCGAATGGCGCGAACAGGATTTGGCGGACCGGGCCGAGCGCATTGCCACGGCCGTGGGTACGGTCAAGGAACGCAAGCGCGAAATGTCCAAGAGCGAACGCGCTCAGGTGACCGCGCAGGCGGTCCAGCACAAGCCCGAAATGATCGAAATCGAACTGCCCATTTCGCTGCGTGATCTGGCGGAGTTGATGGGCGTGAAGGTGGCGGATTTGATTCGCAAGCTCATGGCCCAGGGGGTCATGGCGACCGCCAATCAGGCCATCGAGGCCGACACCGCGCAACTGATGTGTATGGAATACGGCATCGAACTGCATATCAAGCAGAAGCGCACCGCCAGCGAAATGCTGCGGGAAGATTATGACGCCCATGCCATGCAGGTAGAACAGGTGCCGCGCCAGGCCATTGTGACCATTCTCGGCCACGTGGATCACGGCAAGACCAGTCTGCTGGACAAGATCCGCACCGCCAATGTGGCGGCGGGTGAAGCCGGTGGCATCACCCAGCACGTCGGCGCGTATGTCGTCGAAGTGATGGGCGGCGACGGCAAGCCCAAGCGCGTCACCTTCCTCGATACGCCCGGGCACCAGGCCTTCACGGCCATGCGGGCGCGCGGGGCCACGATGACGGATGTGGTGGTGTTGGTGGTGGCGGCCGACGACGGCGTGATGCCCCAGACCATCGAATCCATCGCCCACGCCAAGGCGGCGGGCGTGCCCATCGTGGTGGCCATGAACAAAATTGACAAGGCCGAAGCCAATCCCATGAAGGTCATGGGCCAGTTGGCCGAACACGGTTTGAATCCCACCGAATGGGGCGGCGATACCGAAGTGGTCAAGACTTCGGCCCTCACCGGGCAGGGCATCAAGGAATTGATCGAATATCTGGATTACACTGCGACCTTGCGTGATCTGAAGGCGGCGCCCAGCCTGCCCGCCCGCGGGTCGGTGGTGGAAGCCTTTGTGGATCCCAATCGCGGCGTGATCGTGCGTTTGCTGGTCCAGAACGGTACCCTGCGTACCGGCGATTATCTGGTTTGCGGTCCTGCCCATGGACGCGTGCGGTCACTGACCGATGACCTGGGTCGGACGATCAAGGAAGCCGGGCCTTCGTTGCCGGTGGAAGTGGTCGGGCTGAGTTCCGTACCCACGGCGGGCGAACAGTTCTATGTCACACCCACGCCGGAAATGGCGCGGACCGTGGCCGATGACCGGGCCCAGCAGGATCGCCTCGGTGAGATTGCCAAACGGCACACCATCACGCTGGAAAATCTTTACAGCACGCTGCAGGACAACCAGATCAAGGAACTGCGCGTGATTCTGAAGGCCGATGTGCAGGGCTCGCTGGACGCCATCAAGAGCCTGCTCAATCAGGAATTCGGCGGCGCGGAAGTCAAGATCCACATGCTGCATGCGGCGGTGGGCGGGATTTCCGAAAGCGACGTGCTGCTGGCGGATGCCTCCAAGGCCATTATTGTCGGCTTCTCGGTGGTGCCGGACGAATCGGCCCGCAAACTGGCCGAAAGCACCGGCGTAGAAATCCGGGCCTACCGGATCATCTACGAAATCGCCGACGACATCCGCAAGGCCATGTCGGGTCTGCTGAGTCCGGAAAAACAGGAACATGTGCTCGGTCATGCCGAAGTGCGTCTGGTCTACAAGATCAGCCGGATCGGCAATGTCGCGGGTTGCGCCGTCACCGACGGGGTGTTGCAGCGGGCGTGCAAGTACCGCCTGATCCGCGATGGCGCGGTGCTGGTGGACAACCTGCTGCTGGATTCGCTGAAACGCGGCAAAGAAGACGCCAAGGAAGTCCGCGGCGGTTTCGAATGCGGCGTGAAGGTCGCCGGTTACGACGATCTCAAGGAAGGCGACCGTCTGGAAGCCTACAAGACCGTCGAAGTGGCCCGGACGCTGTAAACCTTATACCTCTCATGGAGAGGTGGTTTTATGCTGATTGGTTTGTTGCAGGTGGATTTGCGGCTGCAGGACGCGGTGAGCATAAGCTCGAAACGCGGCCTGCTGCGGAGTCTGCAGGACCGCTGGCGGCATGACTTCGGGGCCACGGTGGCCGAGGTGGACCGGGCCGAAAATCCGGTGGCCAGTGTGCTGGCCGCGGCTTTGATCGGCAATGACGCCCGCTGGCTGGAGACGCAGTTGGCGCGGATGGTGGAAACCGCCAAACGGCAGCGGGATATTGATCTGGTGGACTATCGCATCGAGTTACTGGAAGGCCACGGGGCCTGAGTGACCACGGCGGGAAATATCGCGAGCACGCATGCATGTACCGCAGCAAAAACTAGCCGCCCAAATCCAACGGGCGATGAGCATCCTGATCGCCCGCGAGGTGACCGACCCGCGCGTGGACGGCATGATCAGCATCACGAAAGTGGAACTGACCCCCGACCAGCGCGAGGCCAAAATCTTTGTCAGCCTCATGGGCAACAAAAATACGCCCAGCACGGTGGTGGCGGGCTTGCAGGCCGCGGCCATGCGGTTGCGCAAGGCACTGGGCAAGAATGTGCAGCAACGCACGCTGCCGCAGTTGCGTTTTGTCCTGGATGAAACCCTGAAACGGCAGGCCATTGTATTACAGAAGATCGCCGAAGCGACGGCTCATCCCGCGCCCGTACCGCCGGTCGCGGATGAGCCAACGAATTAGCCCTAACTGGATGTCGAGAATAGCGAGAGGAATTGGGTCATGAAGAAAAATGCCATCAATCTGGAAGTGCTCAAAAAAATCGTGGCGCGCTTCATCAAGGCCGCCCCCGAAACCCCCGCGCCCACCGAGGCGCCCAATCCCATCGCCCGCATCGTGCAGGCGTTCCTGGAATTCGACTGCGACAAGATCCGCTCGGAAGCCGCCGAAAAGCGTCTGCTGTCCAGTGTGGTGGACTACAACGAGTTACGCGTCACCCCGGCCATCGAACTGGCCGCGACCATCGGCACCCGTTATCCCTACGCCGAGTACCGCTGCACGGCGCTGCATTACACGCTGCATGCGTTGTATGACACCGAGAACGCCATGACGCTGGCCCGCTTGCACGAAATGAAAAAGCCGGAAATCCGGCCCTTCCTGCGCAGCCTCGCCGGGATGACCGCATATATCGAAGCCGCCGTGGCCATGGATTGCTTTGATGTGCCCGCCGTGCCGATTGATACCAAGCTGCTGCTGTATCTACAGGCCAAAGGCGCCATCACCGATGATGCCCCGGTGGATCAGGTGCAGACCGCGCTGGAGAAACTGGCCAAAGGTGAGAACGCCGCGAAATTCTTCGCGGGCAGCCGCGTGGAACTGGATACCTGGCAACCCAAAACCTGGCCCGCTTCGCCCAAGGTGGGCAGTGCGATCCTCCCGAGCAATATGGACCAGGCGCGCGAAGGCGTGGTGGTGGAATTGGCCAAGACCGGCAGCATGGCCCAGAACGTGAAAGCCGAAGTGGACAAAGCCCGCGCGGCCAAAGCGGTGAAGTCGGGCAAAGAAGTGAAAGTCGAAAAGGCGCCGGTGAAAACTACGGCTAAACCCGTGGCCAAAACTGCGGGCAAATCCGAGGCCAAATCCGAGGCCAAGACCTCGGCCAAACCCGCCAAGGTTGTCCCCGCGCCCAAGAGTGCCAAGCCCGCCAAAGGCAAAGGCAAGTAACGTCCCATGAGCCCCAATTATCCGCGTTGATAAAGGAAGTCCGGATGAAGACCACCAAACCCAATGTTCTGCGCCTCGGCATCCCCAAGGGTTCGCTGGAAAACAGCACCGTGGACCTGTTCGCCAAGGCGGGTTACCGCATCAATATTTCTGAACGCTCCTATTTCCCGAGCATTGATGATCCGGAAATGGAAGCCGTGCTCTTTCGCGCCCAGGAAATGTCGCGCTATGTCGAACAGGGTGTGATTGATGTCGGCCTGACCGGTTCGGACTGGGTGCAGGAAAATCATTCCGATGTGGTCGAAGTATGCGAGCTGGTGTACTCCAAGGCCACCAGCCGCCCCGCCCGCTGGGTGCTGGCGGTGCCCAACGAATCATCCGTGCAGAAGCCCGAAGACCTCAACGGCGGCGTGATCGCCACCGAACTGGTCAAGTGTACCGAGCAATATTTCGCCCAGCGCGGCATCAAAGTGACCGTGGAATTCTCCTGGGGTGCCACCGAAGTGAAGGCCCGGTTGCTCGATGCGATTGTGGACATCACCGAAACCGGTTCGTCGCTGCGGGCCAACAACCTGCGCATCATTGATACCATTCTGACCTCGACCACGCGCTTGATCGCCAATAAGGCCGCGTGGGCCATTCCGGCCAAGCGCGAAAAAATCGAAAATATCGCCCTGCTGCTCCGCGGGGCCATCAATGCCCGCGAAAAGGTGGGCCTCAAACTCAATGCCCCCAAAGATCAACTCCAGACCATTCTGGGGCTGTTGCCTTCCGAAAAGTCGCCGACCGTCTCGGCGCTGGCCGATGGCACCTGGGTGGCGGTGGAAGTGATCGTGGAAGAGCGGTTGGAGCGGGAACTGATTCCCAAGCTCAAACGCGCCGGCGCCACGGGCCTGATCAGTTATCCGCTGAACAAAGTTATTCCCTGAGTTGACCTCTTAGGCCGGACAGGCTCCGCACATGCTACGGTACCGCCTCTTACTCGGCATCCTTTTCGCCGTCCTGCTGATCGGGCTGGTGGCGCTGGATCGGCACATGGCGGTGGACTGGCCGCGCGGCATGAGTTGGCCGCCGGGGCTGATCGTGGCGCTGATCGCCATCCCGCTGATTATCATCGCCGTACGCGAAATGCGCGGTCTGCTGTCCAAGGTGGGCGTGGACATCTCCGTGCGGCTGTGCACCACCATGGCGCTCTTGTGTATGCTCTGGCCCTGGGCGGAACAGATTTCCCAGAAAAAATTGCAGGACGTGCCGGGTTTCTGGGGCCATTGGATCACCACGGTCAAACCACACTATCTCACCCCGACCATTCTGGCCTTCACGCTGGTGGCGGCCATGGTCATGCACTCACGCAAACAGCGGATTGACGGCACCATCGGCAGCACCGGCGGCGCTTTGCTGGCGGTGGTGTATCTGGGCGTACTGCCGGGGTTTTACCTGCCGATTTGTCTGTCGTATTCCGCGTGGATGCTGCTGTTGATTATTGCCATCGTCAAATCCGCCGACATCGGCGCGTATGTCACGGGCCATCTGCTGGGCCGACATAAACTGATTCCCTGGCTTTCCCCGGGCAAGACCGTGGAAGGCTTCTTTGGCGGGCTGCTCTTTTCTACCTGTGTGGGGATGCTTTTGGCGTGGTGGTATCCACCCACCGTGTGGTGGCAGGGTGGTGCGGCGGGCTTGCTGCTGGGCGCGGTGGGCCAAATGGGCGATCTGCTTGAATCGCTTTTGAAACGCGATGCCGGGGTCAAAGACTCCGGGGTCGTGCCCGGCTTCGGCGGGGTGCTGGATATTCTGGATTCACCCCTGCTGGCGGCGCCGTTGGCGTACTGGCTGCTCAAGATCATGGTGGTGGTCCCGGCGTAACGATGTTGTGTTTTGCTTCCGCTTACCTCTGAGTGTAACTTTGTCTCTAGCCTACAGTCTTATTCATGTGGACCCATGTCTGGTGGCGGTGGACAAGCCTTCGGGCTTGGCGGTGCTGCCGGGCCGGGGCCGCACGGATTGTTTGCTGGAGCAGTTGCGCGTGGACTCCGCGCTGGCGGGGTCGCCGGTGCTGCCGGTCCATCGGCTGGATGCGGATACCAGCGGAGTGTTGGTATTTGCCCGTAGTACCGCGGCCCAGCGTAGTCTGTCGGAACAATTCCGCCTGCGCAGCGTGAACAAAGAATATCTGGCCCTCGTGCGTGGCAGTCCGCTGCAGGAATCGGGCAGTATCGTCCGGCCCATCGGCATTGATCCGCGCCATCCCAAACAGATGATTATCGGCGGGCGCGATCCGCGTCCGGCGGAAACGCGCTTCACCATCGAGCAACGCTTCCGCGATGTGACCTTGCTGCGGGTACAGCCTCTCAGTGGCCGCCGGCATCAAATCCGCGTGCATCTGAAGGCCTGGGGCTATCCGCTGGTCTACGATGCCCTCTATGGCGGGACGGAACTGCTGCTGTCGGAATTCAAACGCAGCTTCAAGGCCGGCAAATATCAGACGGAAAAATCGCTGGTCAAACGCCTCACCCTGCACGCCCACCGGCTGACGCTCCAGCATCCCGATGACGGGCGCGAAGTCACCTACTGTGCGGAAATCCCCAAAGATTTGGCCGGTCTGCTCAAGACCCTGACGCGCTGGGCGCCGCCGCGTCTGTAACCGGCACCACTTCCCACACCGCCACGATATTCCAATACCGGTACAGCGGCACTACGCGCACGGTGGGACCGAGCTTGGTCTGGGTTTCACGCATGAAACCATCCCAATCCCGCAGATCAAAATAGCTGGCGACAAAAACATGGCCGGCGGATTTTTGTGTGGCCTGAGCCCGGCGGATCATGTCAGGCACGGACTCCCAACGGCCATTCTCATCCCGGCGGGGGTTGAACTGCTGCATGTGGGTGTAATAACGCATGGTGAAAGGCTCAAAGGAGCAGACGGCATTATTGGCAGTGCCCCCGGCCTTACGCATCGCCGCCGCGCCATTCGCCAGCGCATCGCTGACCAGATTGATACGACGCTGATAGCCTTGCAGCCGGGTCAACGCGTCCTGACCATGCAATACCAGCAGGCTCCCCAGCAGCACCAGCGTCAGCGCCACTCGCCGGGGGCGGATACCGCCGCGACTGCCGTACCCGCATGTGACCAGCGTCAGATAGGCCAGCAGCACCGGGAGCAGCGGAATCCAAAAGCGCACAAAATCAAACGGCCACACCAGATAGAGGCTGATGTATAACGCCACCGCCAGTTCGGGCATACGGCTGTCCCCGGCCCGCCAGAGCCGCCAGATATACCCCAGCAGCGCCAGCAGTAGCCCGAGTTTGGCAATGATATTGAATACGCCGAACTTGGGACTTTCGCGCGGTGGCGGGACGAACACCAGACTCAGGCTCGTGGCATGGGGCAACATCATCTGGCCCGCGGCCACGGTGATTTTGTCCACTTTATACCACGGGGTCCGGAAGCCATCGGTCAGACCGGCAAGTAATTGCCGGGTGTAGCTGTTGCGTGACTGGGCGCCGCTGAACAGGCTGCGCTCCGGCGATAGACGATGCAGGCCGACATAATAGACGGCCGCCACCAGTAGAATCAGGCCCCCGGCGCGGCACACCGTACGCAAGGGCAGCGTAGGCGTAGAATTCCGCCACCAAACCCCAATCCAGACCAGCCCGGGATACGCCAGCGTGGTGGCGATACAGACAATACCCGCCGAGCGCACCGCAGTCACCGCCACTGCCAGCGCGGCCATGGCCAGCGTCCAGCCGATATGGGTATACCAGCGCGGCCGGCGCAGGGCCAACAAAATCCAGCCCAGGAGCAGGGCCGTGAACAGTGGTTCGGAAAAAATCGCAGTGACATTTTCCAGCACATGGCCGGAAAGGCCATAGAGCAGCGTCAGTATGGCCGCCAGCCAGGCCCGCAGCCGCGGACACTCCACCGGGGCCAATAAGGAGCCAATGACCAGCCACGCCATGATAATGGCCACGCACTGCTGCAAGCCCACCGCAATGTGCAGGCCACGAATGTCAAAACCGGCAACTTTCCCCCACACGGCCAGCACGCCGGAGAAACCGGGGGGATAAAACGTATCGTCCGACATTCCCTGAAGGCGAATTCCCTGGCCATTGGCGAGGCTTTCCGCGGTCAGTACATAGCTGAATTCGTCCGGCGAGATGAACAGCGAACGATTAAGCGTCCAAAGTCCGCGTTCATCAATGTGTATGATGGCCAGTAATGGGGTGAGTAGCGCCAAACCCAGCAATAAGCGGGGGCCCCAAGGGGAACGGAAAATGCGTCGCAAAAGCGCCAGCATGGGTGCTCATGGTAACTCAGACGGCGGGTATGTGCGAGTTTAAATGAAGTTACCGTGGCGCAGGGTTGACGCTGTCGGCATCCCTCGCTAGCCTATGGTAAGTGCAGCGGGTATGCTTCGACATGTGCCGATGACCCTCTGTGCCAGATAGGAGTAACTGATGATCGTAACTATTAGCGGCCGTCATATGGAAATCACCCCGGCGATTCATAAGTATGCCGAGGAAAAGGCCTTGCGTCTGACCAAGTATTATGACCTGATCCAGGAAATCGAAGTGGTTTTGGACACCCATTCGGACAAGACCATGAAGGTCGAATTCATCGTGAATGCGGAACATAAGAATATGTTCATCGCCACCGTGTCCGGCAGCGATTTGTACGGCTGCATTGATCAGGTCGTGCACAAACTCGAACGGCAGTTGACCGACCATAAAGAAAAACACCGTAACCGTAAGCACCCGGCCTAACCGGGTTTGATTCCAAGTTGTTGCTAGAAGGACCATCATGAAACTGGCTGATTTTATTGTCACCGAAGCGATCATTCCCCAACTTAAAAATGCCTCCCGCGATGAAGTGATCCGCGAGTTGGTGGAATCTCTGGCGAACGCCAAAGCGATCGCCAAGGCTGATGTGGATGAGGTAATTGATGCGATTATTGCCCGCGAGAAAAAAGGCAGCACCGGTTTTGGCAAAGGCGTGGCCGTGCCGCACGTCAAACTGGCCAAGATTAAAAAGCGCGTCAGCGTGATCGGGTGTTCAGCGGGCGGGGTGGATTTCTCCGCCTTGGACAAACAGCCCGTCTATTCGATTTTCCTGCTCCTGAGCCCCGAGAATGAGCCCGATGGTCATTTGCAGGCCATGGAGAATATTTTTAACCACTTGAATCAGGACAAGTTCCGCCGCTTCTTGCGGCAGGCCACCACGCAGGCTGCGGTGGTGGATTTGATTCAGGAAGCCGATGCCGCCCGCTGATCCGCGGGGACATCCCAACGCCTTGCAACAGGTTTTTGTATGGACCGCATCGTCGTCATCCAGAACACATTAGGCTTGCACGCCCGCCCGGCGATGCAATTCGTGGACGTGGCCAACGGCTTCAAAGCCTCGGTTCGCGTCTGCAAGGGCGATCAGTGCGTGGATGGCAAGTCCATCATGCAGATGATGATGCTGGCTGCTACCGAGGGCACCCGCCTGACTTTGCAGGTGGAGGGCGAGGACGCTTTGGCGCTGCTCGATGCCTTGGAAAAGCTGGTAAACGAAAAGTTTGGCGAAGAATAAACGCTCCTAAGTCCTTACTGGTTCTATTGATACCAAACCGGGGCAACCCGTTTTTTTTTATGCTGCCCAGCCGTCGTGGGGCAACAATAAGCTTCCCCCGGCGTTGGTATCCTGTCGGGCAGTCGTTTACGCTGCCGTGAATTTCATTATCGGAGCTGGTCATGATCAAATCTCTGCGTACGTTGGCGTGTCTGGCAGTTCTGGGTCTGGCGGCCACATGGGTCTCGGCCCAAGCCGTGGTCTTCCAGTACAGCCAGTTCCCCATGTGTAATCCATCGGCCAAGAATCCCGAGGGCGTGCCGGTGGGGGTGTATCTGTGGTTGCCCGCGGAAGCCAAGCAAATTCGTGGCCTGATTGTTTCCGGGCAGACTCTGATCGAACGCGAGATGTCCAAAGACCCCATCATCCGCAAGGCCTGTGCGGAACAGTCGCTGGGGATTCTGCATGTCCGTAGCGGTTTGAATTCGGTCAAGCTTCAGGAATTGCTCGATGGCTTTGCCGCCCAGTCCGGGTACGCGGAGTTGTCCACGACCCCGCTCTTTTTTGTCGGCCACTCGGCCGGTGGTCCCCAAGCCCGGCAGGCCGCGGCGGTCATGGCGGACCGGTGTTTTGGTTTGATGCAGTATCGCGGTGGTGGGCCGTGGGCGGGTCCGCCGGTGACCCAGCCGGCCACACAACCGACCACCAATCCCGCGCTCATGTATGTGCCGGCGTATATTCCCAGTCTGATGATGACGGGGCAATTTGACGAGTTTGGCGGTACCCGTGATGCCGCAGGCGGAGAGCCCGCATGGCAAAATCCGCGCAAAGACCTGGCCGATCAACGTGCAGCGCAACCCGACGCATTGTGGTCCATGATTGTGGAACCGGGCGCCGGTCACTTTGCCTGGTCAGAGCAAAACGCCCGGTATTTGGCGTTGTTTATCAAGTATGCCGCTGCCCAGATTCCCGCCACCCTGCCGGCGGATGGCAGCGCGCCGAAATTGACCCGGCTGGATTATAAAAAAGGTTGGTTGAGTGATCTGAGCCTCAAACCCGCCAGCACCGTTCCCGCTGCGGTGTATACCGAATACACCGGCGACAAGACGCTGGCGAGTTGGCACATGGATGAAGCACTGGCCAAAGCTGCGGCTGTATACCATACGGGCTTGAGTCGCAAGGATCAATTTATCAAATGGGAAGACCCGTACAATGTTGATGCGGGGGTGCGGTTCTTCTTCTCCAAGCCGGTGTGGGTGGATGATGGTATGACGCTGGAAGTGCATCCGGCGTACTGGGACAAGGTCCCGGCCCGCTGGCCCAATGTCGGCGAACCGGCCACCAACGGCGGGACGCCCATCAAGGTGAGAACGGTTGCGGGCATCCTCAAACCTATCGGCGACCGCAAGTTCCGGATTGTGTATGATGCGCTATCCCCCGCCACCGAAGGTGGACGCAATACTTTCATGGCATACAGCGATGGCAACGACGAATATCGGCACTGCGAGCAGGTCGGGATGCTGCCCAAGAATTTTGGCCCAGGCACGAAGGGCAAGGATAACACCATCACGTTCCCGCCGATCGGGAACCTGAAGACCACTGGCGCACCGGTGACGCTGAATGCCACTGCGGATTCCGGGCTCAAGGTGCAATACTATGTGGCCGACGGGCCTGCGACGGTGGTGGAGGGCAAACTGGTGATCAGCGAAGTCCCGGTTCGCGCCAAATTCCCCATCAAGATTCGGGTGGTCGCCTGGCAGTTTGGTTCACTGGTCGAACCGCTGGTCAAAGGCGCCACACCGGTGGAGCAGGAAATCCAGCTCGAAAAATAA
>JBAXGE010000033.1:0-17329 GCA_037139555.1 Phycisphaerae bacterium | reverse complement strand
TTTCGTGCCACCACCACCGCCACCACCACCGCCGCCACCACCCTCCTTCTGGAACTTCTCCTGCTCTTTCTTCTCTTCCTTCAGGGCATTGATGATGTCATCCAGTCGGTTGATGGTGGTCTGTTGCAGGCGCGACATGGCCAGACCGACTTCCTTCTTGGCCAGTTTCTGTTTGGAATCGGCCATGTAATCGAGCACCTGACGATTGACCCAGGTGATCACTTTAACCTTGGCCAATTCGGGGTTCTTATTAAGTTCATCCACCTGTTCAATCAGCGACTTTTGGCTGAGGTTGGTGGTGGAATCCGCCAACTCGACCAGTTTGGCCCCGGCGACCCGAGGCAGGTCCCCAGCCGAATCGCGTTGGGCATCAATTGCCTCCGCCGCAACCTTGATGGTTTCCTGGCCGGCCTTGACCGCTTCATACTTCTTGATCAGTTGGGCGAGATTTTCTTCTTTCAGTTTGTTCTCGGCTTCCGCTTTCTTCTTGTTGAGTTTTTCCAAAGCCTGGGTCAAGGCGGCGATGGCATCCTGCTCCGGCTTGAGCGAATTGGGCTGACTGCCCTTGACCAACTGCACGGCGGCGCCGGTCATGGCATCCACGGAGTCGGTCAACTCCCGGCTGATTATCCGGGCTTCCCGCAGGGTGGATTCCACCCGGGCCTGGAAGGCGATCACATGGCTTTGCAGCTTGCCCTGACGTTCGCCTAGCGGGTTCAGCGCGGCCTTCTTGGCTTCCGCGCCCGCCTTGGTGGTGTCATCAAAGATGGCCACTTCTTGTTCCAGAATAACCTTGAGCTGTTCGGCCAACTTGGCCAATTGCGCGGCGAGCTGTTCCAGTTGCAGCCGGTTTTGTTCGTCCAGCTCATCCTTCATTTCCTGCAGGCCCTGTTGGGCCTGATTACCGGAATTGGACGCCTGGTTCATCTGATTGCTCTTGGCCGACTTGGACGCCTGCGCCTGTTTACCGCTGACGTTGTTTTCCCGCGACTTCTGTGCGGCCTTGCTCATGGCCTGGCTGCTGGCGGGGTCCGAAGCCTGCATGGCTTGGGCCGACTTTTCCATTTTGTCGGTCATCTTGGCGGTATTCTCGGCCTGCTTCTGCTGCTCCTTGGCCAGTTTATCGAGCTTGGCCTGCAGGTCCTTGCTCAATTCTTTGGCGTCTTTGCCGATAGTTTCGCGGGCGGTGTCACGCACCTCCTGATTGAGCTTTTTCTGGTCTTCCAGCGCCTTGTTCACATCGGCCCGCATGGCTTCAAAGTCACCGGCGGCGGCCAGTTTGTTCAGCAGGTTTTCCATGCTGGTGATGGCTTTTTCCTGTTCCTTGGCCGCGTTATTGGCCTGCTGGGCCGTGGGGTTGCTGGAACTGGGTTCGCCGGACTTGCTATCCGAAGGCTTGCCGTCCGAGGGTTTACCATCCGAAGGTTTGCTGTCTGAAGGTTTACCATCTGATGGCTTACCGTCTGACGGCTTGCTGTCCATCGGCTTGCTATCGCTGGACTTGCCGCTCTTCGATGCTTCCTGCGCCTTGTTCAAGGACTGTGCGGCGTTGGGCATATTCTTCTCGGCCACATCTTTCATGTCCTGATTGGCTTCGGTGGCCAGCTTGCCCAATTCCGATTCCTGCATGTTGTTCTGCTTGGCGGTGTTCTCAATTTGCTTGAGCTGATTGGCAATCGCCTGGGCCCGTTGGGCATGGTTCGCCTGCTGGCTGGCCAGATCGCCCAACTGTTGACTTTGCTGCTCGGTGACGGTGTTGGTTTCGGCCACCGTCTTTTCAATGGTCTTGGTGTTGTTGTGCGTGGGATTCTGAACGTTGAGCAGATTCTTGATTTGTTCGCGCACGGCCTGCAAGTCGGCCCGCAGGGCATCGCGAATCTGTTCCTCGCTGCGGATAATCACCGCAACCGGGGCGCTCTTCACGTATGGATGGCGCAGGGTCTGGCCGGGATGCTTGACATCCGGCACTTCGTAGTTATCCCGCACCATGGCATACAGATTCAGCCGTTCGCCCGGCTGTAGATTCAAACTGGTCAGGTCCCACTTATAGCCGCTCGTTCCGGTCAACCCACCGGCGGCGGGGTCAAAGGACTGTTCCTGCCACTTCAGAGTGGTCTTGAACTTGGGTTCGCTGTCGGGCTTGGCTTCCACCGCCTCGGCAATCAGATACACATCGTCCAGGCCCATATCGTCAGTGGCCTGAACTTTGACTTCGACCTTGCTGGTCGGGGCCGCCTGCACCTGCCGGCGGGGCTCGACGAGGACCACCATCGGATTGGCATCGGGCAATACTTCCATGACCAGCGTGCCACCCACGCGATTTTCAAACCCATCGGCGTCTTCCACCAATACCCGGGCCTGCAAGCTCTTCTCGGCGGTAAAGCTGATTTCGGCGGTATTATTGTCGGCCAGCTTGCGGCTGTAGCCAAAAGCCAGTTCCGCATCGCGGTTCATTTCCAGGAACCGCACTTTGGGCATACCCTGATTATCCACCCCCAACGGCTTGGTCGTCTTGAGCAGCAAACGCACGCGTGAGCCTTCCACCGCCCGGCCTGGCTGGGCCAGCAAATCCACATTGTAGGGTTTGGCACCCGGGGTCTGATCGTCAATCTTCACATACGGCGGGGGCGCGATGAGGGCAGTCATGCCACTGAGCACCGGCCGCGGCGCCAGTCGAATCGTCAATAGTTCATTGTCCGTATCATCCCCGGCCGCAACGCGCAGCGTCATCAGTTTCCCGCTGGGGACATCAATAATATTTTCATATACCGTGGCGCCAGCCTTGCCCGCAAGGTTTTGTTGATTCATCAATTCGCTGTTGGTCTTGCCCTCTTCATTGGTGGATTCCACCCACACGCGTTGATTGTCAAAATGGCCTTTGATGACCTGAGCCCGTACCGGCAGACTTTCACCCTGCGGCCAGACGCTGGGGGCTTTGCCGCCCAGATGCGTCCAATCCAATTCCACTTCGACGGTGCGCGGCCATTGCGGCGCCCCCAAGGGCGTAAACCAGCGTTGTAACGCCAACCCCGTATAACCACTGCTGAAATTCAATCCTGCCAAACCACCCAACAACGCCACACTGACCGCACCAATCACCAAGGCCCGGCGCACCCGCTTGGGTTCCAAGGTTTCACCCAGATCCAAAGCAGAGGCTTTTTGTTCTGCGGCGGTCAACAACTCGGCGGCCAAGGCATTCTGTTGGCCCGCCCCGGTGGCGACAAATTCTACCGCCGTGGTCAGTTCGTCGGACAAACTGTTCGAGGAGCGTTCAATCCGGCCGGCCAAAAATTCATCACTCAATTTGGTGGTCAACGGCATGACCAGCAGTCGATAGACCAGATAAGCCAAGGCGCCCAGCACCACCAGCAGGATGCTGATGCGTAACCAGGCCCGGAATTCAAACATGTAGTCGAGCAGCGCGAGTACCAGACCCGTGGCGCCAAAGATGGCCAACACATAGCCCACGCCATGCGCGGCCAGAAGCATGCGAACTTTCCGTCGCAACTGTCCCAGCCGATCCAAAACACCTTGACCTAAAGTTACCTGTGTCATCGCGCTGTACTCCAATAATGAGTCTTACCGAGCCCTGTTAGACGCTGCTTGTGCCTGTTAGGTTCCCGGTTTCATAACAACGTATCCCCCAACGGAGTTTTGTTTCACCGCAAAGGGGTTGATATTATGAATTTTTAGGCTTCGTGGGGAGGATTAGGTGGATTCGGCGGTGTAGCCAGCGCCACGGCTTTGCGAAATTGTGACAAAATCCGCTATGCCACGCTCGGAATGCTGGCAAAAAACCGTAAATTCCTGCACGGTGGCCGCAGCTTTGATCTCCGCTGGCAGTTGCTCCAGCGTATGGGCCAGCGTTGTCGTCCGGTGGCAGAGGACCCGGAACAGGAAACGCATGGCCGAGATGTCCTGACGGCTGTAACCCGCCCGGCGCATACCGACAAAATTCAAACTGTTAATTTGGTCATAAAACATGGCCGTACAGAAGGGCGGGATGTCCTGATTATGCGTCGAAGCGTTGCTGATCATGGCCAATTTGCCCACCCGTACGAACTGGTGAAGTCCGCAATTACCACTGATAATCGTCCGGGTGCCCACACTCACATGCCCGCCCAGCAATGCCCCGTTCACCAAAATAACATCGTCTTCCACGGTGCAATTATGCCCCACATGGCTGTTACACATGAAAAAACAGCGCGAACCGATCTTGGTAACGGTATTTTCGCCGGTTCCGCGATGAATAGTTACACCTTCGCGAAATATATTGTCATCCCCGATGATAGTGGTGCTGGGTTCATCGTGGAATTTGCGGTCCTGAGGGGTATCGCCCACCACGGCAAATGAGTGCAGCACATTACGCGCCCCCATCAGCGTCCGGCCACTGACGCGGCTGTGTGGTTGCAGGCGACAGCCGGGGCCAATTTCTGCCGGGCCATCAATGACCACATAGGGGCCAACTTCGATATCGCTGGCCAATTTGGCCCGGGGATCAATGATTGCTGTGGGATGAATACTCATAGCTGGCTATCAACCTTACAGAGCAAAGACTTCAGGCGACAAACGTAATTCACGGGCGGCAAGCTTGACCAACTGGGGGCGCGGTCCGGTGAAGATGAAAACCTGGTTCACGTCGCGCGTGACGGCGGGTTCCAGGCCATCGCCATCCACACAGATGCCGGGCGCATGGAATTCAATTTCTCCCATACCCTCGGTGCCCAGATCAAAGTGATTGTAACTCTGGATTGAATCCTGCGTACCCGAGGGCGTGTGCAGCGGGACATCGGCATAATCACCGGCGGGATTGTTCAGGAAATTACGGATGACCAGCGTGGCCTGGCCTTTGGCATCCGGATTGGTCAGATAAGCGATCCGCCCGGTGGCTTCGGTCTTACGTACGCCAATTTTGTGGCGGAAGATCGAATCGAGCTTGAAGCGAACATGGTCATCGGCTACACGCAGATAATCATCGCCGGTGGGTTCGTAATAATCAGTCACCACGGTCCGCGCCAGCGTAGGGATATAAACAAATCCGCCCACGGGCACCGCGAGTTGAATCAGGAACCACAGACCCAGACACAGGTGGGCCGGGGCTTGATCCACGGCCAGTGACGATTGGATTTCATAACCCACAAAGTCCACCCCTTTGAACTGCTTGAGCAGATCGGGGCTATGGCGGTATGGGTGGGCCAAAATGCGGATATCACGCTGGATGACGCCGGAGATATCCCCGCCTCCCTCACAGAAGTAGGGGGCTTGGAAGTGGTTAATCAGCTCGACGCGCCGTTCGTCGCTGACGGTCATAATATAATTGCCGGGGTCCAATTGTTGCGGACGGGCCTCACCAAAGCAGGCTTCGGGACCATAGAAGAAGATGCCGCGTTCCGGTGCCAGCCACAGCCGATCACCGCCTAAGACCACGCCCGGCGTATGAGCAAAGATGCGCCCGGTATCGGGATCGAGCAATTCCGGATTCACGTAATAAGGATTGTCGGCCTTGGGACCGCTGAACACGCCCAGAATCCGCGCCCCCTGCGGCAGCACGACCACCGCGCTATTGGCGTCGGTGAGGACCACCGGGTCGAGTCCGGCGGATTCGAGATTATCCACAAATTCTTTGAGCTTCACGCGCTTAGACTCCTGAAATTACCGGCCCGACACTTTGGCCCTGGACATCGCGTTCGCGGGCCTGATAACGCAGTACCCGCTGCTTCATCCAGCGCACCGCCAGCAGATCCACAAACGCCCGCAGGGCGCGGTTCATCATGTTGTATTTGGATACCCCCGTCAGGCGTTGGCTGTGGCTGACGGGAACTTCGATCACCTTAAAACCGCGCATTTTGACCAGCGTGGGAAAGAACCGGTGCATGCCTTTATACAGCGTAAGCCCTTGCAAACACTCGCGTTTATAGACCTTAAGAGCGCAGCCGGTGTCCTTGATGGTCTCACCGCTGATACTGTTGCGGATTTTATTGGCGATCTTGCTTTGCACTTTGTACCAGAGGGTATCTTTGCGTTTCTGACGCCAGCCGTTGACCATATCCACATCCGGCCCCAGCAGCGCCATCAAACGCGGAATATCGCCGGGGTCATTCTGCATATCGGCATCACAGGTGCCCCATACCTGGCCATAAGCCGCCCGAAAACCCGCATCCATCGCGGCGGTCTGGCCGCTGTTCTTTTCCAGCCGGATGACCCGCAACCACGGGAAACGCACCTGCAATTCGCGCAGCCGCTGCGGCGTGGCATCGGTGCTGCAATCGTCCACGATAATGGCCTCAAACTTGATGTTCAGCGGGCTGCAGACTGCGTCAATCCGTTCGATCAACGGACCGACATTGCCCTCCTCGTTATATGCGGGGGCAACAATGGACAGCAGCACATCCGTGGGACGGGAATTCGCGACGTTATCAGTCAAAGGCGCACTCCTGTGCAGTAAAACGGGCATTGTAAGGGAAAAGTGGGTGAATTCCCAAATCCCGTAGTGTCAGGATCATGGAGTAGCGCGATTAACGACTTATTTCCCGGGAATCGGTGCCTTGGGTTGGATTACCGGGTCCAGTGGGTGGCCAATGGCCAGTTGCAGGCCCTCGCGGAACTTCTCACTGATCCCCAGCAGCATCACCAGCGCGATGATCGGCCAGATGATAAAGCGGCCAAAGACCAGTACATGTTGGAAGCCGGGGACGCTTTCGCCGGTGACAATCGGACGCAAGGTGTTGAGCAATTCGCCATAGCCATACAACACGCCGGGGACCGGGAATTCATTGGCAAAATATTGCCAAGGCAGGGTCATAAAGACCAGCAGCACCGACCAGATCAGTCCGCTGGTCATCGGGGCCACGCCGGGGGCCTGGGCCACCAGAATTACCAGCATCATCAGCAATAGCAGAATCATCATACTGGTAACGCAGACCAGCCCGATGACCTGAGTCATGGGCAGCACAATGTAATAGGTGGAATGCCATTGCTGGCGTATATTGATGCCATAATGCTGGGGATTGGGAAAAAAGCCCTGTATGGCCGGGCGGGTGGCCGTGGTCTGCGCGAGTACGGCGGGCTGAGTGCCTGCGGGGGCGCTGATCTGCCGGGCGAGTTCACTGACATACGCGGCCAGTCGGTCGTAATCCGTGGCTGGCGCAGTCTGGGCCACGCTTTTGGCCCGCATTTCTTCATAGGGTTGCTTCGAATAACGCAACATGGCAAAGCCGACCATTTGGAGCAGCAGGCATATCGCCAAGACCCACCCTAACGTGACACTGGCCGCGTGGAGTTTCCGCAACGCCACACCATAATCGGAGAAATGTGCTACCGGACTGGGCATAGTTCACCTTTGTAACTAAAGCCCTATTTTACCGCCACAAGGACGGACGTGAACATCCCGGGCGGGAAATATCCAAGAAATGCGAAAAATCGGGGCCTTACACGGCGGGAACCGCATGGGCCTTGAGGTCTTCCAAATCCGTAAATTCCAGCGTGGAGATGTGGGTGGCTTCGAGTATTACCGCCGGGGCCTGACCGGCATCAAAGGCTTCCTTCCACCGGCCCACACACAGGCACCAGCGGTCGCCGGGCTTTAAACCGGGAAAGCCATATTCCGGCACCGGCGTACTCAGGTCATTGCCGTGCTGACGGCTGAATTCCAAAAACGCCGCCGACATAACTGTGCAGACCAGATGCAACCCCTGATCATCGCGCCCGGTATTGCAGCAGCCATCGCGGTAAAAGCCGGTCAAAGGCTGGGTTGAGCAGGGGATCATCGGCTGGCCGAGTACATTGCGGGCTTGCGCCATGGTAAATACTCCAAAGGTGTTGAACCATAGGAGTGTCATGGGGGATAAGCAAATCCGTCTCGGGGGGCATTGGCCGGATTAGGTGGGTTCCGGCGCCAGCGTAAAGGGCTGTCCATCGCTGCGGGCAATATCCTGTACCATGAACTTCACTTCGCGCCGGCCGTTGTATTCGTTGATTTCCGCACTGACCACCAGATCAATCTCCAGCCCCGCCAATAGTTGCGGCTGCAAGGCCCCCATGTTGAATGCCACTGCCGGGCGGTTGACCCCGTTCTGGCGCAGGGATAATTGCAGGTGTTGCCCGCTGGTGCCGATGCGGCGCGGGGCAAAGGCGAGTTGGGCCTGTTTGATCAGGAACAACGGCACCGGATTGGCCGCACCGCACGGCTCGAATTGGGCCAGTTGGCCGATGGTTTCCATGGTCGCTGCGGCCAGGGTCAACGGCTGGCTGATAGCCAACGTGGGTTGCAGTTTTTGCGGGCCCATAATATCGCGGCCAAAGGTGGCCATACGCTGGCGGAATTCCGGCAGGTGTTGCACGGCCATCCGCACCCCGCCGGCCATGGCATGCCCGCCCCCGGCCAGCAGCAAATCCCGGCAATGCTCGATCGCCGCATGCAGATCAAAACCGGGGATACTCCGCGCGCTGCCCACCACATAATCATCCTGATGGGACAGCACAAACGCTGGCCGGCCAAACATTTCCACCATTCGGCTGGCGACAATACCCACCACGCCGGGGTGATGCTCTTTATCACAGCAGACCAGCACCGATGGCAAGGGCGTAAGTTTGAGTATTTCCCCCTTGGCCACCTGAAACATTTGCCGTTCCACCGTTTGGCGCTGGGTATTGAGGGTGCCCAGATTGCTGGCGATTTCCTTGGCCCGCTGGGGTGTGGCGGTGGTCAGCATCTCCACGACCATATCGGCATGTTCCATCCGACTGGCGGCATTCAGCCGCGGTCCAAGAGTAAAGCCCACATTCATCGCCGACAAAGCCTTGCCCGCCAGATTGTTTACTTCCAGCAAGGTCCGCAATCCCGGCAACTTGGCATGTGCCGCCTGACGCAGACCAAAATGTGCCAGAACCCGGTTTTCCCCTGCCAACGGCACCACATCGGCAATCGTGGCCAGCGCCACCAGCGTGATAAATTCCACCAGCAAATCGCGATACTGCGGCTGCACCTTGGCCGCGCCCGAAAGCGCCACCGCCAGGGCCCAGCATAATTTGTACGCCACACCCGCACCGCACAAATGCGGATTGGGATACTGGCTGCCCGGCAAACGGGGATGTACGATCCACGGCGTGTCCGGCAGTGTGGTGCCCATGTCGTGATGGTCGGTCACGATCACATCCACCCCGCGGGCCCGGGCCAGCGCGATGGGCTCAATGGCACTGCCACCGTTATCAATCGAAATAATGAGCTGAGCGCCCAAATCCAATAGTTTCTGGATGGCCGCTTCGGACATCCCATAACCTTCGCCCAGTCGGTTGGGGATGTAATATTCCACCTGCGCCCCGGCCGTGCGCAGTAGATGCCACAGCATCGCGGTGCCCGTGATGCCGTCCACATCGTAATCCCCGAACAGCACAATTTTCTCGCCCTGCTTGATGGCCCGCACGATGCGTTCCACCGCCGGGGCGATGTTGGGCAGCAGATTGGGGTCGTGCATGTGACTGAGTTTGGGGGCGAGAAAGCGGTCCACGGCATCGGCATCGGTCAAACCGCGTTGCAGCAGAAGCGTGGCAATCATTTCGGGCTGGCCGATGGCCTGGGCTAGTTCCGCCACCCCGGCGGGGATGGGCAGTAAGTCCCAGCGCTTGCGGCGAAAGGAAATCAGATCATGGGTGGCCTGATTGGGCATGATTCAGAGCCTTGTTTATGCCGGTCACTTGGCAAATTGCCGCATTGCGCCTAAAACATGGGTATGCAAAACACCGCACCCAGCCATAAAACCGAGTCGAACCCAGTCGTGCTCACGGATTTACCGTTAGTTTGTCCGGTCACGCATGAACCACTCCAACGCGTGGGTGATGCCTATGTCTCACCGCAGGGGCGGCGTTATCCGATCCGCGCTGGCATTCCCGTGTTACTGCCCGAGGCGGTTATTTCGGCTGATAATCTTCCGCCTTCGCCGGCAGTACCTTGATACTGTTGAGCTTGGGCCGCTGCGCCACGGCCACACTGCCGCTCCCAGCTTCGGCGGGCGTTTCCGCCAATTTATCCACCACTTCGATACCGCTGGTAATCCGACCAAAAGCCGTGTATTGACCATCCAAACCGGCATTGGCCTGATGCATCAGGAAGAACTGGCTACCGGCGGAGTTGGGGTCCTGTGACCGCGCCATGGAGAGCACGCCACGCTCATGCTTCATATCGCTGAACTCCGCCATGATCTGGTGCCCGGGACCGCCGGTGCCGGCCATTTCGGGGTCCATAGCCATCGAATCGCCGCCCTGTGCCATGAAACCCTTCATGATGCGATGGAAGGCCGAATTGTTATAGAATCCACCCTTGGCCAACGTGACGAAATTGTTGACCGTGTAGGGGGCTTTGTCATAGGCGAAGGTGACGGTTATGTCACCGGCACTGGTGGAAATCACCGCATATTCCAGCGGGGCCACGGTGGTGATGGTGGGCTCGAACTGGCGGAGGATTTTCTTTTTCTGGGCTTCGGGGATGGCCAGAAATTGCGGGTCCTGGGCGATTTGTTTGATTTCATTGGGGCCACGGCCGGGGTTGTAGATCGTATTGACCACCAGCGGCTGGGCGCCGGGGACGGTGACAATGAACGCTCCACCTTTGCGCATTTGCGGATAAATCGCGGCCAAGTCAGCATAGCCCTCGGCATTCGGGGTGAGTTTGCCGGCGGGGGTTAGGGGCGCACCACCAAGGGGGGCGACTTTCAGGCTATCGCCTTGTTCGGTTTGCACCGTGGCCCAGCCGGATTGGTAAAGACTGGGGAACAACGCAGGTCCCTGCCAACCAAGTTGCAGGAGTTTGTCGCTGGGGATCACCAGCTTCTGATCGCTGGGCGCGGTAGTGGGGGCCGCCGGAGCGACCACCTTGATGTTGATCGGTTCGGTGGTTTTGAAATACGAGGCCTGAGGCACCAATAACAGGGTTAAAGCAGCAGCAGCGGCGGACATCGTGGCGATCCTCCAAAATGGTTTTACAGCGTTATCCAAGACGGGGCAACCCGTCTTGCTGGGATGAGTATAACTTGCGTATATGCGATGGTGTTAGCGCCGCACAAAAACGGAGGGAAAAATTAGCGTCTATTTCAAAACCCAACACACACGCCCACGAATCTGCGCTTTCGCAGATTCAAATCTGAATCATCGCGGGCTATTCGATTTCCTGTCTCGTATTCTCCACGTATTCTCTGTCTCCGGTAGAAAGTCGCAGAACGAGCTTGAATTGTGGTACACTGTACCATATGATAGTTATGACATCAGGAGACGCCATGACTAACACCCGGGCCTTCACGTTCATTTACACGGGAGCTTTCACCCGTCAGTGGCAGCAAGCGAAACTGACGGATGCGGACCTGCGGGAGGTCGAAAGCCTACTCATGCACGACCCGGAGGCTGGCGCTGCGGTGAGTGGAACGGGCGGGCTTCGCAAGCTCCGCATCGCCGTGGCTGGTCGTGGCAAACGCGGCGGTGGCAGGATTGGCTATGCGGCGTTTCCCGCACTGAACCATATCGCCATGATCCTGCTGTACTTGAAAAATGACCAGGGCGACATCGCTCCGGCAGATAAGGCCATCATCAGGCGTTATCTGGAAGAGATCGAAACTTACATCCGAGGAAAAATGCTATGAAAAAGAAACGGACATTCGGAAGCGAGGCCGTCGCGGCTCTCCGGGAATTTTCCGAAGACATTAAACGCGGCAAGCCCCTCACGACCCGTACCTACGCGGTGGAAGTCGGCAACACGATCATCGCCGAACCCGCGCAGGTCCAGCGGGTGCGGGCGGATTTAGGACTGAGCCAAACGCTCTTTGCGCGGTTCCTGGGGGCATCGCCGGTGACGGTCCAGAAATGGGAGCAGGGCCAGCGCCGTGTGCCCAAAATGGCGGGACGATTTCTGGCCGAAATCCAGCGGGATTTACCCTATTGGCGGAATCGGTGCGTGGAATCTGTCCACAGCAAGTAGCACCCCCCGCGCGATCATTGAAACCTGCCACAGCGAAGGGTCGGAACTTCCCGGCGCGGGTCAACGGTTTGAGCAAATCAGCCATCTGCTGGCTGGTTTTGTCCCTCTCAGGGATCGTGGGCCACTGGCCTATTTTGTCGTCGCCAAGGTGCTTTGAATCTCTGGGATCGAAAACGAGAATGGCATACAGTTCTGGATATGAGTGATGATTACTTTTTCTACTGTATCGTTGCGCGGCGTCACTTCGGCATAGGGTATGTCGTTTGCGAAGCCCGCCTTGACCATCTCATAGCGCTGACCGTTGTACAACAATGTCACGCCATTTACCGCAATTGATGTATCCAGCATCTTCATTCTCCTTTTTTTGTCGCCTTGGTTCAGTCTCACACGTGGTCCAATTATTTTTCGATGATGACGAGTATCGCAGCGCAGTATCCGGCACAACGCTGCTCAGTAGGACTAATATCTTGCATTCCACTACCAGAACAGCCAAACGGCGCAATTTGTTGTACCCGCCAGCCATCTGCTAGATATTTGTTCAACTCGGAATTGTCTAGTTCGGTGTATAGTGCGCCACCAGCCTGAATTATGATAGCCTTCTGCATTTACATCATCCTTTCACTTTAGAATTATATGGTGCCACTTAACACCCCAAGGACGCCTTGAGTGTCCGCGTAAATCACCGCTGATAGCGGTGGCTTGGAACGTACAAATAATAGAGCACGTATGACCATCATTTCCTAGCCTACATTCACTCGGTTGTCGAGTCAATCTGCGCTGTTAAAATTTAACAGGACGCGACCCTTGGCCCATTCGATCACATTCTTCGTCTTTACACCTTCCCCAGCACGGCTTCCATCAGCACATCCGAAATCCCGCCGACAACCTCGTCTGCCTTTCTGTAATAAGGAAATGGATTGTATAATCGCTTTTTCCTTCACTTCAGATACTCCCAGTATTGCTTGCCATTGGGACTCGACTGCGGATAGAGTCGTTGCCGTTTTTGTGGAGGCTGATTATTGCGGATCAGGTCGTACATGTCATGAAGGATACCCGCAGCCTTTGCATAGTAGCCGTGACCGAGCGATAACAAATCGAGTTGCGGGACTACAACCGTATCTATGCCGTCCACGACTGTGATAGGCGGTACAAATCCGGCGCGAGGCGCGCCATGCAACAATTCGGAGACGGCAACAGCATGATCGCTGGGGGAGGCGTATAGCGTCGTACGCTGGCTGAACTGTGGGTAGATTTTCGCCAGATTGTGGAAGAGAGTCGCATCAACATCAGGCGCGGCAAGAAATATCTGGCCGAAACGTACGGGATCACCGCCAGCGGTAACGCTACTGCTTATGCGTTGCATTGCACGCAGTAGCCCTCGATTGCCCATGCTATGGGCGATGAGATGAACTCGTTGGATACCGGTATGGGTAACGAAATGCGTTAAGAAATCACCGATGGCTTGCTCGCTGACCTCGATACTAGCCTCGTCGCAGAAATAGTCCATCGGCTGGGCACGGCTTGGCCAACTGAAAAATGCCGTCGGTCCGGTATTCTTCAAATCACAACCGATCTGGGCGGCACGAATGGCGGCTTCCTCGAAGCTGACGTTAAAGCCGTGAAGGTACACCAGAGCTTGACGCTCGTCGGAGTCATGCGCCGCGAGTTCATTCTGGACGCCTTGCCAAAAATCGGCTTCGGCCATGCACTTGACCGACCTGAGAACTAGACGGTCGTCTGTCCAAGTGAGAAATCGGGTCAACAATGAGGATCCAATGGAGCCGAACCTGTGAGTCTTGGGTATATGTACGATGCATTGTCCATGGCTGACACGATTGTCCGGTTCTCGCTCATCGGCGAATCCCTTGGAAGGGTCAGCGGTATCGACCGGTTTCCGATTGGTTCCGAACCAGACAGGATATTCCAAGCCCTTCCTTGCGGTTGGCGGTGAAGGCACTGCCGGCGGTCCTGCCCATCCTTTTTTTCCCTTGTTCGCTGCTTTCTTCCTGGGCGGGATTCTCTTGGGCGCCTGTTCGCGTGGGCATAATTGCATGGCCCTACCTTCGAAGTAGTATCTCGTATGGCTGAAATCGATCACCGGCTGCTCAGAAGGTACCAATTTCAGTAGATCGTCGGCAAACTTGGAGTCTGTCTCAATGCGTTTTTCAATGTGCCGCATCAGCAAAATAAGCTTTTCGATGTCGTCCGGAAAGGCCTTGGCTCTCTTTAATGCGATAGCTGCGTCCGAGTCGCGGAACGCTTGCTCGAGTAGCTCATATAACTTCCTTGCCGTGGCCGTTCGGCCACCAACTCGACGACCGGGAGGTAAACTCCAGAGGTTGGCTAATTCAACGATGGCCCGTACGGCAGATTGTTTGCTCTCAGACGAATCCATGGCACGTCCTTTTCACTGTCAGCTCGTAATCCTATGTTGACTATCTTCTCGATCTTCTGCAAATCCCTTATTTCCTTTAGGTCATCTCATTTTACCGCACGGGAAAACCGCTCTGCAGTGCGGACGTCTGCGACGTGGAATTAGGCGCCTGGGCCTGCATCACCGGGCCCGATTCATTACCCCGCTTTTGCTTCGATTTGCCGGACCCGGGTACGCCGCGCGTCTCTAAATCAGGCAGGTCAATCGTATCAATCCATTCTCCGCACATTTCTCCGCACATTTTCTTGTTGGCGTCGGTGTCGGGTTCGAAATCGGCTTTGGCCATGAGTCATGATACCTTTCGGTAATGGGAAACGAATCACATCAGGGCCGAACCCTCGTCAGCCGTTGCCCTTGTGGGACCGACTCCATCAGCCGCCGGAGCTGCGCCAGGCTGACTTGAAACTGACCGTTGCTGGGCCTCTTTCGTCCTTCGACCAGTTGCCAAACCAGCGCACCGGGTCCATTATAAACCTCTTCAAAGGTGCCATCCGTAAGCAAGCGAAACACTAGCAACCGTTCTGGCCCGCTCCGGAGGGCCACCCGATCTCCCTGCGTCGCCTTGATCTCGACCTTGCAGTCCTCAACCTGTGCGTCGTGCCCTCGGTTTGAACAGGCATAGAGCTTGAGGCCGTAGTAGTATTCCGCAAAGCATTCGGCCAAGCTGCCGACCATGTGCCCGTCCGGGGTGAACGGGCGACCGGGGAACATCTTCTCCAACTGCGCGACGACTTGGTACAACTCGCGAATCAACTCGGGGAACCGTTTCTCATCGAGTGGCATGATTACCTCACCGCGACTCAGAACGGGATGCCAGGTTCTCCGCCCTGGCAGCCGGGGCACTTTCGCTGAAACACACCTGTACCGTTGTCACCATATACGTTACCGCAAATTTGGCACACCATCTTGTATGCGTATTGCCCATGATCGTTGCCCGCTACCCCGCGATGTCCCTCGCAGCGTTGGTTGTTGCGGTTGACGTAGCCTATCTGGGTCGTCGCGCCCTGACCGTTCTGGAAATTCCCGTTGGCCATGATTCACGCTGCCTTTCTGTGCCTTGTCAACCTATCGTCCCGCAAGTCCATTATTTCCATGCGGTTAAGTCATTTTCCCGCACGGAAAAACCGCTCTGCCGTGCGGGAGAACCATTTGGCCGTGCGGCAGGATCGGTCTGCCGTGCGGTACAACCATTTTGCCTTGCGGCAGGACCGCGGGGCCTTGCGGGAGAGCCGGTCTACCGTATCCCGCGATCATCCTGCCGTGCGGTGCGGCGCTCGTGCCTCGTGGTCGAACCTCTCTGCCCTGCGGCGGCGTGGGTCTGCCGTGCAGACGAAAGATTCTGCCGTCCGGGAGGCCGATTCTATCGCGTGGCGCATCCGTACAATGTAACCAGAAATACAACCGACTGGATTATCCACAGAGGGGGGAAGTATGTCAAATACTCAGCTACGGCAGAATGGACTTCATTCGCATCATTGATCCCCTTTCGTCTTCAGGGCAACATCGCAGGTCGCCTGAGGCATTTTCTGGGGGGAGTTTCACTTTCTGAATGTCACCGGGCTTCCATTTCTTGTCGAAGAAATCTGACGTTGGGCCGTACAAGCGGAAGCCGCCAATTCTTCGCTGCAGCCCGTCTGGCTGGGACGAGAATAACTTGCGCCTGTGCGGGAGTGTTAGCGCCGCACAAAAACGGGTGGGAAAATTAGTTGTTTTTGTAACATCCCAACCTGCCTGACGTTATACTCCCAACGAACGTATTTTGGAGGGCATCTCGATGGTTGTGCGTACTTTGGGATTATTGGGTGCAGTAACTGCGGCTATGTTCTGCGCGGTGACCGCACAGGCGGAAACGTTCCTGTTCACACAGGATTACGTGCTGGGCACGTCGCTGCAACTGCGCGTGCAAGCCGATAAGGCTGAAACCGCCGAAGCCTGCCAGCGCGTCGTGATGGATGAGATTACCCGGCTGGACAAGATTTTAAGTACGTATCATGCCACCACGCCCGCGGCCCGGCTATCGGGTGGGGCTACGCTCAACCCCGCACCGGCGGAATTACGCGAAGTCCTGCTGGCCTATGAACATTGGAATCAACGCACCCAAGGGGCGTACAACGGCCAGTTGGGTGGCCTTATCTCCCTCTGGCGGCAAGCGGCACAGGCCGACCAACTGCCCACGCCCGAACAATTGCGTACGCAGGTCGAACTGATTGGCAAGCCGGCCTGGAAAATCAGTGGCGAGGAAGTCCAACGCCTGACCGATGCCCCGTTGAACCTGGATTCGCTGGGCAAGGGTTATGTCATCACCCGCGCCGTCGAACGGGCAGTCAAAGAATGCCCCGACATGGATGGGGTAAGTCTCAATATTGGCGGTGATATTCGTACTTGGACCAAAGCTGATGCCATACAGGGTAACAGTCCGCAGGGTAATAATCCGTGGCTGGTCGAGATCGCCGATCCCTTCCAGCCGCAGGAAAACGCCCCGGCGTTGGCCACGTTGCGCCTGACCCGTCAGGCCATCAGCACCTCGGGCGCATACGCCCGGTTTTACACGATTGCGGGCAAGAACTATTCGCATATTATGGACCCCCGCACCGGCCAACCCGCGCAGGGCGTGGTTTCGGCCACAGTCGTGGCGGATGACAACATCAAGGCCAACGCCATGGCGACCAGCTTGTGCGTATTGGGCGTGGAGGCGGGGCTGACCTTGGCCCGGCAGGAAGGGGTGGAGGCCTTTCTGGTCGCCAGCGATGGCCAGACGTTCAGCACCCCCGGCTGGGCTGCTTTGACGGTCCCCGAACCGCTGATTTCCAAGCCACCCGCCGCCAGTCAGCCAGCCGTAGCCGGTTGGCCGGAAGGTTATCGGGTGACCTTTACCACTGATATCAAACCCTTTCGCAAACGGCCTTATCTGGCGGTTTGGGTGATGGACAGCA